>JAYTTG010000317.1:0-1563 GCA_043745175.1 Microbacteriaceae bacterium | reverse complement strand
TCGGCCAATCGACTCCGGCGCTCGGGTCGGCCGCTCGGCTCGGGCAATCGGTTTGGGCAATCGACTTGGTAGTTGTTGCGACTTTTCCGACCGCAAAGTCGCAACAACTACCAAGTCGATTCGGAGTGGCACCCGCTACAGACGCGGGTGGCCCACTCGACCAGCATCGGCAGCGAACAGCGGAGGGCGATCAGCCGGCAAGGGCGGACAGCAGCAGGAACAGCAGACCGATGAATGGTGGCACACCCTGGATCAGCGCCGAGCGGCGGGTGGTCTTCGACGAGAGCAGCAGCACGAGCGCGGCCAGCACCATGCTGCTGGCGCCCACCACCAGGAGCGTGACCGCCACCGGCAGCGACACCGCGAGCAGGATGACCCCGAGCCCAGTCTCAACGGCGAGGAACAGGTTGTAGAAACCCTGGTTGAAGGCCATCGGCTTGATGATGTCGGCATCGCGCTGGGTGCGGATGCCAAAAATCCTCCACGTGGTGGGCCGGGACCAGGTCACGCTCTCGAGCGTGAAGATGTAGATGTGCAGCAGGGCGGCGAGCGCCACGAAGATCGCACTGAGAACGAGGAGCGGTGGGTTCACGTGCGTAAGTGTGGCAGAAACCGGAATCAGCCGAAGAGGATCGCGGCCTCGTCGTAGCGGGACTGTGGCACCGTGTTGAGCTTGCCGAGCGCATCCTCGAAGGCGACATGGGTGATGGATGTACCGCTGAGTGAAACCATGCGACCCCACCGGGCATGGATCACGGAGTCGACCGCCGCCATGCCGTACCGCGTCGCAAGCACACGATCGTAGGCGGTCGGTGTTCCACCGCGCTGAATATGGCCGAGCGTCGTCGCGCGCGTCTCGATGCCAACCCGCGCTTCGATCTCCGGAGCGATGAGCTCACCGATACCGCCGAGTCGCGGGCGTCCGAATGCATCGAGCCCGCGCTCCGAGTGGGCGTCATCCATTGTGTCGAGGTGGAAGCCCTCGGCCACCACGACCAGCGGCGCCCGGCCGCGATCAACGACGGACTGCACCCAGGCCACGATCTGGTCCATCGAGGTCTTCTGCTCCGGGATCAGGATCGCGTGAGCGCCGGCCGCCATGCCCGAGTGCAACGCGATCCAGCCGACGTGCCGACCCATCACCTCGGCGACCATGCATCGGCCGTGGGAGTCGCCAGTGGTGCGCAGGCGGTCCATGGCATCGGTTGCGATCTGTACGGCGGTGTCGAAGCCGAAGGTGTAGTCGGTTGCCGAGAGATCGTTGTCGACGGTCTTCGGCACGCCCACGATCTTGATGCCGGCATCCGTCAGGCGCTTGGCAGCCGCGAGAGTGCCCTCTCCACCGATTGCGATGAGAGAGTCGACGCCGAGGCGCTCCATGTTGGCTCGCACAACCTCCGCCCCGCCGTTTGCTTCAAAGGGGTTGGTGCGGGAGGTGCCGAGGATGGTGCCACCCTGCTTACCGATGCCCTGGATGTCTTTGCGCTCGAGCGTGATGATGTCGCCTTCGATGACACCGCGCCAGCCGTCCCGGAAGCCCACGAACTCCTGTTTGTAAATCTG
>JAYTTG010000316.1:0-5697 GCA_043745175.1 Microbacteriaceae bacterium | reverse complement strand
TCGCTGCCGGCGATCACCACCTCGATCGCCAGCATCACCCGGGAGAGTTCGCCTCCGGAGGCTCCGCGTCCGAGCGGACGGGGCTCCGCTCCGGGATGTGGCGCGAGCTGGATCGTAACGGCATCCCGGCCGCTGAGACCATAATCCTGTCGATCACTCAAGTCAACCGTGAGCCGGGCGTTCGGCATTGCGAGAGCGACCAGCTCTTCACTCACCCTCTCGCCGAGTTGGAGTGCATAGTCACGGCGCACGCGGCTGAGCTCGTCTGCCAACTCGATTACCCGCGCGCGATCGGCCTGTACCTCGGTGCGCACGCGGTCGATCCGGTCAGAATCCTGATCGAGCTCGAGAAGCCGCACACTGCCGGTGTCGAGGTAGGCGATCGCCTGCGCGAGCGTCGGCCCGTACTTGCGTGCGATCTCCCCGAGCTCCGCTCGCCGATCCTGCACGACCTCGAGCTCGCGGGCACTGTCGGCATCAAGTCCGCCGAGGTAGGTCGAGAGCTGGGCCGAGACATCGGCCACGAGATAGCTCGCGCTCGCGAGCGCCTCGACGATCGGGCCGAGGGTCGCATCGTGACCGGCAACCCGTTCGAGTTGGCGACGGGCCGAATCCAGCAGTCCAAGCGCATCACGCGGCTCCACCAGGTCTTCGGATGACACGAGCTCATGCGCCTCGGAAGCCGCGAGCCGGAGGTCCTCGAGATTGGTCAACCGGTCCGCTCGCTCGGCGAGTTCCCCATCTTCGCCGTTCTGCGGTGCCGTGGATTCGATCTCTGCCAGCGCCAGGCGCAGTTCCGCGGCCTCACTCTCCCGAGCCTCTTGCTCCGCCACGATCACGTCGAGCTCGCCCTGGTTCGACTGCCAACGTCGGTAGGTGGCCTGGTAGTCGTCCAGCACGGTCGACAGCGCGACCCCAGCGAAGCGATCAAGCGCCTCGCGTTGGGCGGTCGCGGACCGAAGGCGCACCTGGTCGGACTGTCCGTGCACGACCACCAGTTGTTCGCCGAGTTCGGCGAGCACGCTCACCGGCGTCGTGCGGCCTCCGACGGTCGCGCGGCTGCGCCCCTCCGGCGATACCGACCGGGCAAGGATCAGCTCTCCGTCATCAAGGTCGCCGCCGGCGTCTCGCACCCGTTCGGCCACTGCACCCTCGGAATCGACGAGCCAACGCCCCTCGACCACGGCAGCGCCGCTCCCCTTCCGCAGCACCGAGCTGTCGGAACGATCCCCGAGAAGCAGCCCGAGGGCCGTGACCACCATGGTCTTGCCGGCACCGGTCTCTCCGGTGATCGCGGTGAAGCCAGGCCCAAGGGGGAGCCGTGCCTCGCCGATCACGCCAAGGTCGCGGATGAAGATCTCTTCAATCACGCGCTGGTGCCTTCACCGTCGACGGGACCGCGCCATCCGCTGGTCGGAAGGTGAAACTTGTTAACCAACCGGTCGGTAAACGGGCCGCGATGCAGGCGCGCAAGGCGCACGGGCACCGGTGAACGACGCACAATCACCCGGGCACCGGGCGGAAGGTCGTGCGTGCGACGCCCATCGCACCAGAGCACACCGGTCCCCTGCGTGCGCGCGAGCACCTCAACGGCGAACACCGAGTCCCGACCAACCACGAGCGGGCGGGCGAACAGCGCGTGCGCGCTCAGGGGCACGAGCAGCATAGCCTCGAGCTCCGGCCAGACGACCGGACCTCCCGCAGAGAAGGAATATGCCGTGGACCCGGTCGGGGTCGACATCACCACTCCATCGCAGCCGAACGAGGACAGCGGGCGCCCATCGACCTCGATGACGACCTCGAGCATTCGCTCCCGGCTGGCCTTCTCGACGGTCGCCTCGTTGAGCGCCCAGGTCTCATAGATGACTTCCGCATCCACCTTGACCCGCACGGCCAGCGTCATTCGTTCTTCGACCTCGTAGTCACGGGCAAGGGCACGCCGCACGGTGTCGGGGAGGTTGTCACGCTCGCTCTCGGCGAGGAAGCCCACGTGTCCAAGGTTCACTCCGAGCAGCGGCGCGGCGCAGCCTCGGGTGAGCTCGGCCGCGCGCAGGATGGTACCGTCGCCGCCCAACACGATGGCCAATTCCACCTCAGCGACGGTGATGTTTGTGCCGAGCACCTCCATGGCGGAGAGCTCCGGGGCATTCGCCAGCACATCGCTGTGCTCATCGGCCTTCATTACCGGTGTCACTCCGGCGGCCAGCAGCTGTCGGGTTACGGTCACGGCGGCGTCGAGGGACTCCTGACGGCCGGTATGGGCGACCACGAGCATGAAGCGTTCGGACACTGATTCTCCCTGCGCTTTTCGTGCGATCACCGGCTGGGGATCGCTATCGGAGTCACTCGCTGTCGGTGGGGATGGGATGGCACGAGCCCGCGTCATCCGACCGCTCAGCTTGTCGAGGTTCGAGAGAGGGCGAGAACCCGTCCCCTCCATTCTGTCGGATTGCTGCCCGAGAGCGTGCTGAACCAGACCAAATACTCGTGGTTTCCCGCCGCACCGAGGATCGGGGAGGAGATGAGACCAGCGGCGGGCAGGCCGAGATCCCACCCCGCCCACAGCACGTCGCTAATCGCGTCCGCCCGGAGCCCCGCATCGTGCACGATGCCCTCTTTCACGCCGGTGCGGCCCACTTCGAACTGCGGCTTAACGAGGAGGATGTAGTCCGCTGCGACTCCGACAGTCGCCACAAGGGCGGGCAGGACCGTCGTCAACGAGATGAAGGAAAGGTCCGCGACGACGAGGTTCACCCTCACCGCGTGGCCGGCTGCGGCATCCAGGGTCAGCACTGTCAGATCACGCGCATTGAACCCCTCGATCACCGTGACCGCAGGATTGTTGCCGATGAATGGATCCAGCTGGCCGTGGCCTACATCCAGGGCGACGACCGAGGCCGCACCGCGCTCGAGGAGCACCTGGCTGAATCCGCCTGTCGACGCACCGACGTCGAGCGCACTGCGGCCGGTGACGGGAACAGCGAACGCGTCGAGCGCGGCAAGCAGCTTGTGGGCGGCGCGACTTACATAGTGATCGATGGCCGTGAGCGCGAGCACCTGCTCAGCCGTGACCCGGGTGGAGGGCTTTATCACGGTACGACCGTCGACGGTCACCGAGCCATCGGTGATCAGCCGCGCCGCGTGGGTGCGGGAGCGCGCGATACCGCGTTCCGCCAGCGCGGCATCCAGGCGTGCCTCAGCCATGCAGGTTCGACGTGCCGGCTCCGCTATCTCGACTACCATCCCGAACCGAGCCCTCGAGAGTAGATTGCAATCGATCGTGAATCTGCACGAACGCGGCTGCGCGGGATTCAAGCGGCTGGTCCTCGATCACGCGCAAGCGGGACAGTAGCGCGCTCGCGTCGTCACCGGAGGTGACCGGAGTCTCGGCATCGATCTCAGGACTCATCTCAGGACTCATCTCAGGACTGATTTCAGCAGGCATAGACCAACGCTACCCTCACGAGTACAGCTCGGGGGCGACGTCGAGGCCATAGATTGGCAGGCCAGAGCCCCAGATGAGGGAGGTGGCGGCGCGCAGCAAGTCGATCGGCCGGTCTCCCTCGCGCTCGACAGTCACGACCGTCTTCGCAAGGCGCACGGATGATCCGCCGACCGTAACGACGGTGTCGCCGCTCCGCGCGTCACTGGCCCACACTGCTTCCGGATACGGCTCAGCCAACTCCCGCAGGTCGCCGAGAATGTAGGTGGGACGGGACTTTGCGTTGGCGGCAAGCGCCTGCTTGCGCCTGTCGATGCCGGTGAGCACGAGGGCCGACTCCATGCCGGCACGATTCGCACCGAGGATGTCGGTATCCAGCCGGTCACCGATGAAGAGAGGCTTCACCCCACCGAACCGACGGACAGCCTCCTCGAAGATCGCGACCTCCGGCTTGCCCGCCACCACGGGCAGACGGCCGACCGCGTTGTGCACCGCGCCCACCAGCGTGCCGTTACCGGGGGCGATCCCCCGAGCGACCGGAATCGTCCAGTCGGTGTTGGTCGCCACCCACGGCCGTTCGGGATCGTCGTTGAGAGCAAACGATGCCTCGGCGAGGTCCTTCCAGCCGACATCGGGAGCAAATCCCTGGATCACCGCGACTGGGTGGTCGAGAGCGGAACGAGTGACCACGAAGCCCGCGGCCTCGACCACGGTGGTGAGGCCTTCCCCTCCCACGACGAGCACCGTCGAGCCGACCGGCACCAGCCCGGCCAGCAGCCGCACGGCAGCCTGCGGCGAGGTGACCACGTCGTCTTCGAGCGCGGCGAGACCGAGGCTCGCCAGGTGGGCGGCGACCGATGCCGCAGTGCGGGACGCATTGTTGGTCAGATATCCGATGCGCCGAGTCTGTGCGGCGGCATTGAGGCTCTCTACGGCATGCGCGATCGCCGAATCGCCCGTGTAGACCACGCCATCCAGGTCCGCGAGCACCAGGTCGACACCGTCAAGCGGTGTGCGCTCAGTCAACGAGCGGCTCTTCTTTCGCGGGAATAACGCCATCGTGGGGCCCTTCAGTGTCGCGCGCATCGTCGATGCCCTGGTTTTCTTCGACGATCTCGATCACATCGTCCTCGGGCTCGCGGCTGCCCGCGTTGATCGCCTCGGATGCGCGCTCAGAGCGTTCCCACCACTGCTCCGCCTCGTCCTCGCGCCCGAGATCCTCGAGTACTGCGGCATAGGCATCGAACAGGGCAGGACTCCACGGGAACGCGGTGTTCGGATCGAGCTGGGGAATGTGCAGCTCGTCAAGCGCGGCATCAGTCTGTTTGAGGTCGAGCCGAGCGCCCGACATGGCGATAGCCAACAACACCTGCACCTCCACCGGCAGCGAGGCTCGAGACACCGAACGCCCGAGTTCGAGAGCACGGTCTGGTCGGCCAAGCCCTCGCTCACTGTCCACCATGAGAGGCAGCTGGTCGTCGCGTCCAGAGATGCGACGGTAAGTCCTGAGCTCTCGAAGCGCGAGCGCGAAGTCACCGATCGAGTAGGCCGTGATCGCCAGCGTCTCGCGAACGACGGCGATGCGACCGGCGCGACGAGCAGCAGATACAGCGTGCGCGTGAGCAAGAGGGGGATCAGAATCAATCAGTCGCGCGACCATCGCGAGATGCCGGGCCACGCCATCCGCATTCTCCTTGCTCAGCGTCTTCAGTTGCGAACGGGCGACGCGGTCCAGGTCATTGGGCTGCACATCATCAGGGACGACCGGATCGTCGTGACGAGTCCGCACGGACTTGGTACCGAACGGGTCGCGATCTTCGATCTGCTGGGCAGTGCGACCCTGATAGCCGGATCCGGGTCGACGCTCGCGGGGGTTGTTAGTGAGATCCGCGTCGGGTCGCCCACGCTGAGAGCGGTCGGGCGTGGAACCGACCGAGCGGGAAGGCCCGCGGTCTCCGCTGGGGCCCCCGCGCTGGGGCCGGCCGTCATCCGCTCGTTTGCCGTCGGGGCGTTCACCCGGACGTTTCGCGCGATCTCCGAAATTCGACACGGTTTTCCTTACGATCTAATGGTCACTGTTGAAGTTATGAGTTGTGAGCGGTCATGCGCAGCGCACGTTAGCGCACAGCGCGAGCCAAAACACGACACGCGTTAACGCAAAATGGCCACCCATTGCTGGGTGGCCATCTTACAAAGAAGTCCGGCGGTGTCCTACTCTCCCACAAGGTCCCCCTTGCAGTACCATCGGCGCAGAG
>JAYTTG010000315.1:0-1584 GCA_043745175.1 Microbacteriaceae bacterium | reverse complement strand
TTTCTGTCGCGGCGGGATTCCTTCGCCGGGGTGACCAGCGAACTGGCATGCAGAATCGTGGGTTGTTTCGCCAAGTGCGACTCCTTGTCCGATGCGCGTGGGTTAAATGCCCCGGCCAAGGGGGAGGGCTGCGGCGGTGAACGCTTGGGCTTGTTGTCCGACGAGGCGGCGAGTTTCGCAGGAGGCCTGAATCGCGGCCTGCTCGATCGCCGACACTGCGGACTCGAGCTCCGTTTCGGTGGGGGCGGAGATAGCGATCAGCCCGGTGTAGCGGAGGAGTCCGTGGCCAGCGGTGAGGTCCGCTTCCTGTTGGAGGACATCGTCATACTCGGCGGTTTGGCCGAGGTCTTCGATCTGCCCGATCTTCGCCCGCTGGTGCGCATCGGAGATATACCCGGTGCGTTTCTTGCGGATGTCGCGGGCGGCGACATCGGCGCGGATCGGGTCGCAGATCAACGAGAATGACCGTCTTATCCCGCTCGACAACAGCACAGGGGCAAGGAATCCGGGGTAGACGAGGCTGCGCGGCCATTCGCTGATCCACAGCACCGCATGGAACGCGGTGTCCGTCCGCAGCATCCCCCAGGATTCCTCTACCGCGACCGGTCCCGCGTCGGCGAGGACACGGCCGAGGCCGCCAGCGCGTTCCAGCGTGGTCGCGACCGCCGGGTCGTACGCGGTGCGGAGCATTGCGGCGAGCTGACCGGGGGAATACCACGGGGAGGGTTTTAGGTCCGCGGTGCGCAGTGCCGCACTGAGGGTGGTCATGTCCTGCCGCAGTACCTGTGCGGCCCCTTTGATCCCGCCGCCGGCGGCTCTGATCGGCCGGGCGGCGGCACGCAGGTCGAGGGACAGGCTGATGGTCGACACGTGCCGCTCCCCGGCGGGTCCTGCTCGTTCGATGAGTTCCCGGTAGGTGGTCGCCACCCAGGATCCGTCATCGTTCCCGTGGGCTGCCCACCACTGGGCGAGCCCGGTCCCCGAGTCGGGCAGCATCCGCTCGAGGATCTGGAGGCGGGCGATGCGTCCGGACCGGCACGCGGTGGCCAAGACCCGCCCCCACGCGTCGACACGACGTTCCTGCTCGATCGGGTCCAACAGGATGAACGACGAATGGGCGACCTCCAATAGGGCGGTAAGGGTTTGCGCGTGCGGGTTATGGACCATCACCGCCCCAGTCTCCGGATCCTCGAATTCCCGCAGGGGCGCCGCATCCCCGGGCAGGGCGAGCGTGCCGGCCGGGCGCGGGGCGGTGAGCCGCTTCCGATATGAGGTCTGCTTCACCGCAGACCGAAGGAACCAGTGCCCTGCGATGGGCACCCACTCGATCGCACTCCGTCCGGCGATCGGTAGCCACGTGGCAGCGACGGCGGCGACCCAAAACGGGGATGCCCACGCCAGCCCGGCGCCGCCAGCGAAATAGAGGGAGCCGACCAGCGTCGCGGCAGCGACCGACGCGGTGACGACCTGGGGGAGGGACAGGCCGAGGATGATTCCCCGCCGGGCCAGGCGGGAGAACTTCACCGTGTGCAACGCGAACTCGGAGGTCGGGTCGGCCATCAGCGTTCACTCTTCACAGGTTCG
>JAYTTG010000314.1:0-1584 GCA_043745175.1 Microbacteriaceae bacterium | reverse complement strand
CCGCGTGCTGGTTATCGCAGGTCTGCACCGAGTGTGGTGCCATTCTGGAAACGGCGTTGCCTGGGCCGTGCTGGCGGTGCGGCACCCCCGCACCCTCTGGTGGCGGAAAACCAGCAACCAGGGCGGCATGACGCACGAGCGGACGCAGGCCGATCGCTGGCTCAAGGCCGTCGCGCTATTCCGGAGTGGACCGAATCGGTGGGCACGGCTTCGTCCTGACCGGCCCGGCGGGCGATCCGCACGCAACAGTAGCCGTCTCTTGGGGCGAAGCAGACCTCGCGCTCGCGCTCGTCCGCACCGTGCGCAGCCCCGGTCAGCAGGGCCAGATTTGCCTGGCAGACAGTGTCGGTATGACTGACAGCAAGGGCATGGAATGGGCAGTTGTGCAGCAGTAGCCCACCGTCACCATCGTCCAACGGCTCGTATCCGGTGAACTGCAGAACCGCATCCAAAGAGCCGACGCCGGCGCCGAGCGCCCGCCCACGTTCCATGGACACGCGGGTGAGTGCCTGGCGCGCCGGCTCTCCCGTGCGATCCGACTCCTCGATGGCCGAGCTCAGCAGGTCACCGGCCAGGTCATAGTGCCGGTCCGGAAAGGACACGGTGATCTCGTTGGCTGCTCGACGGTACAGCTTCGCGGGCCGTCCGGCGCCGGGGCCGGTTCGGCCCGTGCGACGTTGGAACTCGGTCTCCAATAGCCCACAGCGAGCGAGTCTCTCCAGATGGAATGCCACGGTCCCGCGCGGCACGCCGAGTGCCGCTGCTGCCTCATCCCGACCCACGGCAGTGGCGCTGTGAGAGACGAGGTCGAACAGCGAGCGACGAATCGGGTCGCTGAGGGAAGCGATGGCGGCGACACTGTCCGGCCGCGATTGGCCCGGCTGCGATTGGTCATCCATGCGGCCGATCCTATCTCTAAAACAAAATATCTTGACAAAAGAAACAGGATGCTTCTACTGTCGAATTACGAAGATCAGCAGCGCGGCCAAGGGAGGAAATCATGCCGGATTCCGAGAGTTTCGTCATCATCGGAGCGGGGCTCGCTGGCGCGTCCGCTGCTAGGACACTGCGGGAAGAACACTTCACCGGGCGGATCCGGCTCATCGGCGCCGAAGCGCATCGGCCCTACATCCGCCCCCCGCTGTCGAAGGATTACCTCAGCGGATCCGCTGATCGTGACTCGGTATTTGTAGATCCGGATGGCTGGTACGCCGAGTATGACGTCGAATTGCTGCGGGACACCGCCGTCACCGGCATCGATACCGCCGGGCAGCTCGTTCACACCGACATCGGTGAGTCCTTCGCCTACAGCTCGCTGCTGCTCGCCACCGGCTCGTCCCCGCGCCGCCTGTCGATCCCAGGGGCGGACCTCGACGACGTGCATTACCTGCGCACGCTCGACGACTCCGATTCCCTGCGCTCCCTGCTGGCGGGCGGCGGTAAGCGTCTTGTCCTGATCGGCTCCGGCTGGATCGGCATGGAGGTCGCGGCGACGGCACGAACCCTGGGAAACGACGTCACGATTCTCGAACGGGACCCGATTCCGCTGGCGAACGCGCTCGGCGACGAACTCGGCCAGATGTT
>JAYTTG010000313.1:0-5770 GCA_043745175.1 Microbacteriaceae bacterium | reverse complement strand
ACCTCGTGATGTCCCTCGTGCTGGGCTTCGGTGCAGCACTTCTCGGGCTGAGCCTCGGTCGACGTCCGCGGCCGACACCCCTGGCGATCGACATGGTGAATGAATGAGCCCGGCACTCGTCGCCGCAGTGCTCGGCGCCGGAGCCCTCGGAGCTCTCGCCCGCTACGCGATCGCGCTCGCCTTCATCCGCGCGACGCGATTTCCCCGGGCCGTGCTGGTGGTGAACGTGACCGGATCGCTGCTCGGCGGCGCGGTACTCGCCCTCGCCGACCGGGGGATCGTTGATACCGAGCTTCACCTCATCCTGCTCACCGGCATCGCTGGGGGCCTCACAACATTCAGTACCTGGTCGGTAGAGACACTGCAGTTCGCGCTCTCGGGACGCTGGCGCACCGCTGTCGTGAACCTGACAGTGAATCTGGTGCTCGGTCTCGGAGCGGCGACAACGGCCTACTTCGTCGTGTACTGGTTCCTCCTACTGCACCAGTACCGGCCCTAATCCGAAAACGTCGCAGCCCCGGATCCGGCCGCCGCTCCCCGCGCTGTCGAGTGACACGCGCGCCCGCACCTTCGGGTGCGCGTGTCACTCGGGGGCGCAGAGACCGCAGCGCCGCTACCCCTTCTCCCCGCCCTCCGTGGTGTTCATGATCTTGCGTTGAAAGATAAAGAAAATTGTGGCGACCGGGATCGTCATGAGGATGGCTGCAGCGAGCTTGAGTGGAAATTGGTTACCCGATCCGAGCTGTCCCGAAAACAGGCTGGCTATTCCTGTGGTGAGGGTGTTGAGATTCGGATTCTGCCGCGAGACAACGAAAGCACCGAATTCGTTCCATGACCCCTGGAAGCTCAGGATGAACAGCGTCACGAGCGCTGGCCTCGCCATGGGGAGCACGACGGTCCAGAATGTGCGGAAGATACCGGCGCCGTCGATGCGCGCGGCCTCCTCCACGCTCACCGGAATCGACTCGAAGAACTGCTTCATGATGAAGATCCCGCCCGCATCGACGATCAGCGGGATGATCATCCCCGCGTAGCTGTCGTAGAGCCCGAACTGCTTGAGGATGAGGAAGCGCGGGATCAGCAACACAACATTCGGCACCGCCATCACGGCGATCAGCGCGCTGAAGACGACCGTGCGACCGCGGAATTTCAACCGGGAGAGCGCATAGCCGGCCAGCGAGTCGAAGAAGACTCGGGCGGCGGTGACGATGATCGTGATGAACGCCGAGTTGAGCGCCCAGAGCGGCAAGGGCGAGCCCGAGAACAGCTGCTGATAGGCGGCGACCGTCCAGGTCTGTGGGATCAGCGCGAGCGGATTATTCGTGGCGTCACCATCCGTCTTGAACGATGACGATATCGCCACCAGGAATGGATAGATGTAGACAATCGCGAAGAAGAGGAGCATCGCATAGCTGAGGATTGCACCGACATGAAACCGTTGCCAAGCCCGATTCACTCCAGACGGCGGTCGGGGCGGCGTGCGCACGCTCGCCGCTGGTGCAGCGGCGTTCAGATCCGGAGGAAGCGCCGTGGTGGTCATCGGACGCTTCCGTTCTGTGCGGAAGTCTTCGCCGCGGCTGTCGTATCGGCGGCGAGCAGTCGACTCAGCGGCCGGTCCAGCCGTTCTTTTTCTCGGTCCCGCAACACCAGTCGTTGCAGCAGGGTGAGAACCACGATGATCGCGAACAGGATGAAGGAGATGGCCGCGCCATCCCCCCAGTTAAGATCCTTGAACGAGGTCTGGTAGGCGAGGAAGGCCGGCGTGAGGGTGGTCTTCGCCGGCTTTCCTTGACCGAGGATGTAGATCTGGTCGAAGATCTGCCAGGTACCGATGAGACCGAGCGTGAGCACGGTGAACAGGGTGGGCCGCAGCATCGGCAGCGTCACGGAGAAAAATTTGCGGAAGGGACCAGCGCCGTCGATGAGCGACGCTTCTTCCACTTCGATGCCGATGTTCTGAAGTGCGGCAAGGAAAAGCAGCATGAAGGTGCCAGAGGTGGTGAAAATGACGAGAATGATAATCACGCACATCGCCACGCTCGGCCCCGACAGCCAGTCCCACCAGCTCAACTCGAGCAGCACCGGTGAGGAGAGTACCGGAGGGTTGTCGCCGACGCCGAAGAGGCCGGCGATGATGTGGAACAGGCCGCGAGGATCCGCGAACCAGGTCGGTCCCTTCGCGCCAAGCGCCGCGATCACCGAGTTGACGGCACCCGAGGAGGCGAAGAGGAAAGCGAAGATGCCGGTGATGGCGACGGCGCTCGTGACCGAGGGGAAATAGAAGGCCGTGCGGAAGAAGCTGCGCCCGCGGAGGACACGCCGGTTCACCTGCACCGCGAGAAACAGCGCAAGCGCGGTCTGTAGCGGCACCACGAACACGACGAACCAGAAGTTGTTGCGGATGCTCGTGCCGAAATCCTTCTCCGCGAGGCCCCCGGAGGTGAGCACGTGAGCAAAATTCTTCGTGCCCACGAATTCGACCTGCGGGTTGATCGGCGAGCCGAGTCCTCCCCAGTCGCTCACGCTGACCCAGAGCGCCAGGAAGATCGGCAATACGAGGAAGACCCCGATGATCACGATGGCCGGGGCGGTAAACAACCAGCCGAAGCGCCCCTCCCCCGATCGGATGCCGGCGCCGCGGTTACGCGGGGAATCCATCACCGATCGGGGGAGGGTGCTCGTCGACATGATCCCTACTTGCCGTTCGCGGTGTCGAGCGCCGACTGCAGGTTCTTCTGCAGCGACGACAGGATCGCCTTCGGGTCACCCGTCGCGATGCCCTCAAGCTGCGAGTTGAAGTCGGTGAACACGGAGGCCGCTCCCGCAAAGGCGACGGGACTGACTGCGTAGTTGTTGCTCTTCACAAACGCAGCGTTGGCCGGATACGTGCTGGCGTAGATCTTCGCCGCGCTCTCGGTGCTCGGGATGACACCGAAGGCGGCCGAGAACTTGAGTTGCTGCGCATCCGCCGTCAGGTACTTCACGAGGCTCTCCGTCTCCGTCGCTGTCTTGGACTGCGCCGGGATGCCCCAGCAATTGCTGAACGTGAACGTCGACTTTCCGCCCGGACCTGCCGGTAGCTCGGCCACCGTGTACTTGAGGTTGGGGTAATCGCCCTTGAGTCCGCTGATCCACGGCCCTTCGATGACCATCGCGGCCTTGCCCTTGCCGAGCGCCTCACCACTCCAGCCGGAGTCGAGAGCGGACGGGAATTTAAGAACCCCCTCGGTCGCGAGCTTCTTCACCTCGGCGAGCCCAGCGATGTTGGCGGAGGTGTCTGCGGTGACCTTCGTACCGTCCTTCGACAGCAGCGATCCGCCGGCCTGATTCATGAAGGTGCCGATTCGGGCGTACTCCGCGCCGAAGGAGAGTCCGACGGTGTCAGCCGTGGTCAACTTCTTCGCGACGGTCTCGAGAGTCGCCCAGTCCGTGGGGATGTCGGAGTCGGTGAGCCCGGCCGCCGCCCACTTGTCGGTGTTGATGATCAGCCCGAGCGTGGAGAAGTCCTTCGGCTCACAGTAGAACTTGTCTTTGTAGGTGAAGGCCTTGGTCAGTGCCGGGTAGAAGGCGCGCTTGTTCGCCTGGTCTGCCGCGTAGGGCTCGAGGTACTTCTTGCTCGCGTAGGTCTGGAACTGGTCCCAACTCATGTAGAAGAGATCCGGCGGATTGCCTCCGGAGAATCCCTGTCCGAGCTGCTGGGTGAGGTCGCTGGCCGCGGTGACGGTCACTGTGGTCTTGTTGGTAGCGGCCCAGGAGTCCGAGGCATCCTTCAGGGCCTTGGTCTCCGCTGCGCCGCTCGAACCGATGAGTATCGTCAACGGCTTATTGGAGGTGGCGTTGCCGCCACTGGATCCGGACGAGCATGCCGCGAGGCCGGCGACCATGCCGACCGCGAGCAGCGCCGCGCCCCATTTCCTGTTGGTCTTCATTGTGTTTCCCTTCTTGGTGGTCAGGAGTCGTGCCTGTCAGTACTGCGTGTCGATCGAATTCGGCTCGTAGATCGGAAGATGATTGGGCCGTCGGATCACCAGTTCAGGGGTTATGAGCCGGTGAGCCTCGCCAGGAGACGGCCTGCGGCCGACAAGGTCGCTGCCGGTCGCGCCCATGAGCAGCTCAAGCGCTCCCGCGGCGACAAGGCCGAGCGACTGTTCGATACTCGAGAACCCGACGGCCTGCGCAATCGGGGTGTTGTCGAAGCCGATGATCGGGAGTTGCGGACGACCGGCGGATGCCGCGGCGATCATCGCCCCGAGTGCGAGCGAGTCACTCACGCACACCAATGCGTCGATAGACGGCTGCCTCTCCAGCAGCTCCGCGACGACGGCAGTGGCTTTCGAGACGTCCTCCACGGAAATACTCTCGAGGATCTCGAGCGCCGCGTCATCCGAGCCGAGATGCTCGCGCATGGCGTCCGCCCACCCGCGGCGGCGATCGTCTCCAGTACCGGAGGGGCTGGGCCAGCCCAGGTAGTGCACCCGGGTGGCACCGGATTCAATGAGGTGGTTTGTAGCGGCGCGCACGCCGGCTGAACCGTCGACATCCACCCACAGGTGCTGCGGGTCATTCATGTCATCAATCCCCCAGGGACGACCGAAAGTCACAAACGGCACGCGGTTATCGATGAGCCACTCCGTGCGGGGGTCGCCGTGAAATGTGGCCGTAAGCACAAAGGCGTCTACATCCGAACCGTCCCGAAGCCGACGGATCTGTTCGATTTCGGCTTCCGGTGTGGCTGCGGTGAAGAGCAGTACGCGCATCCCTCGAACATCGGCCTGCTCGGTGAGGGCGTGGAGAAAACGGTCGAGGACAGAGCCGGAGATGCCGTTCACCATCGGATCGAGGCGAATGCCGATCGTCGACGACTTTTGCGTGCGTAGACGCCGGGCCGACGCATTCTGTCGGTAGCCGAGTTGCGCGATGGCGTTCTCGACCCGCTGGCGGGTAGCCGGCTTGACCATGGCCGGCGTATTCAGCACATTGGACACGGTCTGGCGCGAGACGCTAGCGAGAAGCGCCACATCTTCCACCGTTGGGAGTAGTCCCACTGCTGCCTCCTTTGGCTGCCGCACATGCCTAAACACAATATTTGATCGTTCAACTAGATCGAGGATGCCGCGGTTCGCTGAGACCGATACGGAAATGTCACGACATTTTGATCGTTCAAATTATGAGTGCTACATTACATCGGGTACTCGGTTTGTCAATGCCGGTCATCGTCGATTACACAAATCGGCCCGATGCACGAAGGAGTCGTGATGCGCTGATGTCGCACCCCGTGCAGCCCATGCTCCATACCGAGACCGTTGTGTTGAAAGCTCCGACGCAGGCCTGGTCGGCCGGCGATGGATCGATGGGTTCGTCCCCGATCCATGGGCTCTACCTGTCAGACGTGCGCATCGTCTCCAGCCTCAGCGTCTTCATCGGGGGCCTCGCCAGCGAACCGATTGCCACCGCGTCGGACGGGGCGGATACCGCAGCTTTCCTCGCGGTCGCCCGCCAGCTCGACGATCTCTCGCCCGACCCGCGGGTACGAGCGACCCATCGACGCCGGGTCACCGTCGACGGTGACTCCGAGACCGTACAGCTGCGGTCTGCGCTTGATGAGCCAATCGAGACGACGGTGACGGTCCGCCTCACCACCGACCTCGCCTCCATGGACACGGTAAAGGCCGGACTCGTCAGCGAACTTGTTGCCATCAGTGTGGCCGGGACATCCGCCACCTGGAATAACGACCATGTGGCGGCCTCACTCGTGGCCCCCGGTGCGACG
>JAYTTG010000312.1:0-5788 GCA_043745175.1 Microbacteriaceae bacterium | reverse complement strand
TACGCCACCTCGGTGGACTGGGACCGGGAGATCGCCACGAGCGACCCGGAGTATTACAAGTGGAACCAGTGGCTGTTCCTCAAGATGTACGAAAAGGGCCTCGCCTACCGCAAGGATTCCTGGGTCAACTGGGATCCGGTGGACCAGACCGTGCTCGCGAACGAGCAGGTGCTCCCCGATGGCACCTCGGATCGATCCGGTGCTGTCGTCGTGAAGAAGAAGCTCACCCAGTGGTATTTCAAGATCACGGACTACGCGGACCGCCTGCTCGACGACCTTAACCAGCTCGAGGGCTCATGGCCGCCAAAGGTGCTCGCGATGCAGCGCAACTGGATCGGGCGCTCCAAGGGCGCGGACGTCGACTTCGTGATCGAAGGACGGGAGGCGAGGATCACCGTCTTCACCACCCGCCCGGACACCCTGTACGGTGCGACCTTCATGGTCGTCGCGCCCGATTCCGACCTTGCGGCCGAACTGGTCACCGGGTCGACAGACGCCGTGCGCACCAGCTTCGCGGACTACCTCCTGCAGGTGCAGAAGACCACGGAGATCGAGCGCCAGGACACCAGCCGGGAGAAGACCGGCGTGTTCCTCGACCGGTTCGCGGTGAACCCGATCAATGGCGAACGCATCCCGATCTGGGCCGCGGACTATGTGCTAGCCGACTACGGTCACGGTGCGGTCATGGCGGTGCCGGCCCACGACCAGCGCGACCTCGACTTTGCTCGCAAATTCGGTCTCCCGGTGCGCGTGGTTCTTGACACTAACCAGCCGGTGACCGGGGCGATTCCGGTGCTGCCGATCAATCCGGAGACTGGCGAGGCGGAGCTCCCGGACGATCTTGCGCCGCTCGATCCCGCCCACACCGGAGCGGCGCTCACCGGCGATGGACGCATGATCAACTCCGGCTCACTCAACGGCCTGAGCAAGTCAAATGCCATCAAGCGCATTACCGAGCAGCTGGATGCCGCGGGCAACGGCGGCGCGTCGAAGAACTACCGCCTGCGCGACTGGCTCATCTCCCGCCAGAGGTTCTGGGGCACTCCGATCCCGATCTTCCACACGGATGACGGAGAGCTTGTACCGGTGCCCGAGGAACAGTTGCCGGTACGACTGCCGCCGACCGAAGGCCTCGATCTGCAGCCCAAGGGAATCTCGCCGCTCGGTGCGGCCGACGATTGGGTGAATGTCACGCTGCCCGACGGCCGTGCCGTGCGACGCGACCCCGACACCATGGACACCTTCGTCGACAGCTCGTGGTACTTCCTGCGTTTCCTTAGCCCAAGAGACGACACTCGTGCCTTCGACCCGAAGGAAGCCGACAAGTGGGCGCCGGTCGACCAGTACATCGGCGGCGTCGAGCACGCCATCCTGCACCTTCTGTATGCGCGGTTTATCACCAAGGTGCTGTTCGACCTCGGCTACGTCAACTTCACCGAGCCGTTCAGTGCCCTCCTCAACCAGGGGATGGTGCTCTCCGGAGGCTCGAAGATGTCGAAGAGTCGCGGCGGGGTAAACCTCGGCGACGAGATCACCGCCCACGGTGTCGACGCGATTCGCCTGACCATGGTGTTTGCCGGTCCGCCGGAAGACGACATCAACTGGGAGGATGTTTCGCCGGCCGGTTCGGCGAAATTCCTCGCCCGTGCCTGGCGCCTTGCGCAGGATGTCACGAGTGCGCCGGAGATCGAGTGGCGTACCGGCGACCATGCCCTTCGCCGGATCACGCACCACTTCCTCGCCGAAGCTCCCGGCCTCATCGAAGCGTTCAAGTTCAACGTGGTGGTCGCCCGCCTCATGGAGCTCGTCAACGCCACGCGAAAAGTCATCGACACCGGTGCGGGCGGAGCGGATGCAGCGGTGCGTGAGGCGACCGAGACCGTGGCCCTCGGCCTGTCGCTCTTCGCCCCCTATACCGCCGAGGAGATGTGGGAGCAGCTCGGGTACCCACCACCCGTTGCTTTGTACGGCTGGCGCAAGGCCGACAAGACCCTGCTTGTGGAGACCGCAGTCACCGCGGTTTTTCAGGTCGACGGCAAGGTGCGCGACAAGGCCGAAGTCAGCCCCAAAATTGACCCGGCTGACCTGGAGAAGCTTGCGCTGGCATCCGCCGGTGTGGTGCGTGCCCTCGGTGATCGTTCGATCGTCACTGTGATCGTGCGGGCCCCTAGGATCGTGAATATCGCTACGAAGCCGTAGCTCAGCCTCCAGTCCTCTGCCGGGATAGCGCTGGCCGGATTGTCCCCAGTGGTGATCGTCGCGGTGAGTTCGGCGGCGGAGAGTTCATAGTCTTCGGGCATGGATCCGCCTGCCCCGCTTCTCGCGCGCCGACCGGTGCGTGCCCGGGTCGGGGTGGGAGCGGCCATCGTGCTCGTGCTGGTGGGGCTGGGCATCGCGGCGCTGGTGAGTGCGTTCGGGGCTCACGGGTCGAGCGAATCGATCGACCATCCTCCGGCGTCGGCGACGAATGGCGCCACCGGGGGAGCCCGATCGAGCTCGGGCGGGGCGACCATCTACATTCACATTCTCGGCGCCGTCGCGCGGCCCGGGCTCTACCTCCTTGCCGACGGGGAGCGAGCTCTGGATGCCGTCGGCGCAGCCGGCGGGTTCACCGCGACCGCCGACCAGTCGGGCGTCAACCTCGCCCGCCTCCTGGTCGATGGCGAGCAGATCCTGGTGCCGGAGATCGGCGAAGTGCCCGCTGCCGGGGGCGCTCCTGGCACTCAAACGCCAGGAGGCAAGGTCAACATCAACACGGCCGACGAGACCGCTTTGGAGACCTTGCCCCGAGTGGGGCCGGCCATGGCGAAGCGTATTGTCGACTGGCGCACCAAGAACGGTCGTTTCACGGCGGTTGAAGACCTGATGAGCGTCACCGGTGTGGGAGAGAAGACCTTCGACCAGCTCAAAGACCTCGTGACCCTGTGAGCGTCGATATCCGACTGGCTGCGCCTGTCGTCGTCGCGTGGGTGACGGTGGGAGTCCTGCTTTCGATGCCCCGGCTGTTGCCGGGTGCTTCCGTCATCCTGTGGGCTGTCGCCGCACTCGTCCTGAGTGTGGTGATCGCTGTGCGCCGGCGTGGTCGCACGGTGCTCGCCGGAGTGGTGGTCGCTCTCGTCGCGACTGCACTTCTCGTGAGCGTTGCGGCGGCACGGGCACCGAACCGCCAGCCGACAGAGATGCTCGAGGCGGCCAACGCGGGTCGCTTCGTGACAGCGACCGCGATGGTCACGCAGACCGTTCATGAGACCGGTCGGGCAGCGGGCACTGCTGCGCGCCAGGCGATCTTCTCCGCGAGCCTCAGCTCGGTCAGGATGGGCGGCAGCACGACAGCGGTCGACATCCCGGTGACCGTCTTTGCCGATCGCCCCGCAGTGGAGATCGGCATCGGGTCGACCGTGACACTCGCGGGCACATTGTCGGCAATGGAGCCCGCGGATGCTGTCGCGTTCCGCGTGTTCGCGGATCACGGAGCACGGGTGGAGTCCGAATCACCGTGGTTCCTCGACTGGGCGAACGGCCTCCGCAGCCGATTCCGGGATGCTGCGGGCGAGCTTCCGGGAGACGGCGGCGACCTGCTGCCCGGGCTCGCCATCGGTGACACCAGTGACGTCGGCCTTCCACTTGACGCCGCGATGAAGGCGACGTCGCTCAGTCATCTCACCGCCGTATCCGGCGCGAACTGCGCGGTTGTGATTGCTCTCGTCATGCTGGTCGGAGCAGCCCTCGGCCTGCCGCGAGCCTGGCGGATCGCCCTGTCGGTCGTCGTGCTCCTCGGGTTCGTCGTGCTCGTCACCCCCGAGCCGAGCGTGCTCCGGGCGGCGGCGATGGCGACGCTCGTGCTCGCGGCCATCGCCGGAGGTCGACCGGTGCGCGGCGTCCCCGTCCTCGCCCTGGCGAGTCTCGTGCTACTCACGAACGATCCGTGGCTCTCGCGCAGCTATGGTTTCATCCTCTCCGTGTTGGCCACCGGAGGCCTTCTCGTGCTTTCACCTCCACTCACTCGCGTCCTGTCCCGGTCGATGCCACTCTGGCTCGCCTCAGTGCTCTCCATCCCGCTCGCCGCCCAGCTCGCCTGCCAGCCGGTGCTCATCCTGCTCAACCCGAGCATCCCCACCTACGGTGTCTTCGCGAATGTGCTCGCGGAGCCCGCGGCCCCGATCGCCACCGTGCTCGGACTCATCGCCTGCGTGGTCCTGCCGATTCTGCCCGCTATCGGGCAGGTCATTGCGGCCCTCGCCTGGCTGCCGGCCGCATGGATCGCCGCCGTGGCGACCTTCTTCGCCGGGCTCCCGGGCGCTGCCATCCCCTGGATGCAGGGAGTGGTCGGCGTCACCTTGATCGCCGTCATCACCACGCTGCTTCTGACGGTGCTCCTCGTGCAAAGGGCTCGCAGCGTGCGCCGGGTTGCGTCACTCGGGCTCGCTCTCGCGCTGGTCGCTGCCGGCGGAATCACCGCGGGCAACGTGCTGCGGCAGCAACTCTCCCGACCGGACGATTGGCAGATCGCGGCGTGCGACATCGGCCAGGGGGACGCGGTGCTGGTGCGGAGCCTTGGCCGGATCGCTTTGATCGACACGGGTCGCGACCCTAAACTTCTGCGCCGCTGTCTCGACGAGCTTGGCATCGGTCGCATCGATCTGCTCGTACTCACGCACTGGGACATGGATCATGTCGGTGGCACGCCAGCGATTCTCGGGCGCGTCATCCGGGCGATCATCGGACCGACCGACGGCTCTCCGGCCGCGGCTATCGGCGGGGAGATCGCCGATAGTGGGGCTGCGGTCAGCGAGGTGCGCCAGGGGCTCACTGGCAAGCTTGGCGAGCTCGGTTGGGAGGTATTGTGGCCGCGCACGCGACTCGGGTCGATTGAGCCAGGCAATGACGCGAGCGTCACGCTGCGGTTCACCGGGGTCGGCGCGTGTGTTTCGGGGTGCCTGTCGTCGCTCTTCCTCGGCGACCTCGGCGATCGGCCGCAGGCTCTCATGATGGCCGCAAATCGCATCGGACCGGTGGATGTCGTCAAGGTCGCGCACCACGGCTCGGCCGACCAGAATCCGAAGCTGTATGCGGCGGTGCGAGCGAGTGTCGGAGTGATCGGGGTGGGTCTCGACAACGGCTACGGGCATCCGACCGACAAGCTGCTCGGCTTCCTCGCCGCCAACGGAACGCTCCCGACCCGCACCGATCTTGAAGGGATGGTGCTGCTGTCGCCGACGCCGGGCGGTGGCGTGGCCGTCTGGACGGAGCATCCGCTGCCAGAGGGCAAGGCGTTGTCGCACTAGGGGCGGGCCGAGAGCGGTCCGATTGAGTCAGTGGTGGCGCAATAAACTGAATCAATAGCAGTTCAGGCGGAACAGTTCAGGGAGTCCAGTGGCAGGCAGGGCAGCACCGAAAGCCGCACCCAAGACGGGGAAAGTTGTCGTGTCGATCCCGCAACTCGGCTGGGATCGCGTGCGGCCGGCCAATATCGTGCTCATCTCCGGGACCGAAGACTTCCTGGCGGAGCGAGCCATCCGCATGCTGCGCGAGATTCTCAAAGCCGAAGACCTGAGTCTCGAAATCAGCGACCTCGAGGCGGATGCCTACGGTCCGGGCGAGCTGATCACACTCGCCAGCCCTTCACTGTTTGGTGAGCCGCGGATGATCCGGGTGAGCGGGGTGGAAAAAAGCACCGACGCCTTCATTACCGAGACTCTGCAGTATCTCGAATCACCGGCCGACGACACGTATGTCGTGCTCCGCCATGCCGGGGGAGTGCGCGGCAAGAAGCTTCTCGACGCGATCC
>JAYTTG010000311.1:0-1596 GCA_043745175.1 Microbacteriaceae bacterium | reverse complement strand
CCGAAGGCGATCGCCGTCTGTTTTGCCCTCATCGTGTCGGGCCAGTGGATGATCTCCGAGCTGGTCGCTTTCACGCACGGCCTGTTCGAGAAGATCCCGACGCTCCTGAGCGGGGGATGAGGTGGCGTTCACCCTCAACTTCCCGTGGATCGAGGCCGTGATGCTCGCCTCCGTGCGCATGACCACGTTCCTCGTGATCGCCCCACCGTTCTCCACCAACGCCTTCCCGCTGCGCATCAAGGCGATGCTCGGCATCGGGCTCGCCCTCGCCGTATCGCCCCGGGTTGCGCGCGGGTATGTGTCACCCGACACGGCCGGTTTCGTGGTCGGACTGCTGGCAGAACTCGTCACCGGTGCCCTCCTCGGGTTCCTGGTCATGATCGTCTTCTCGGCAATCCAGTCGGCCGGCAACCTGGTCGACCTGTTCGGCGGATTCCAGCTCGCCCAGGGCTTCGACCCGCAGATGATGATCAACGGAGCCCAGTTCGCCCGGCTTTACCAGATGACGGCCCTTGCGCTGCTCTTCGCGTCGGGGGGCTACCAGCTGATCGTCGGCGGTCTCGCGCGCAGCTTTGACGCTCTTCCCGTGGCAGGCCAGCTCGACCTCGCCGCACCCATCCACGCCATCACGCTCGCCGTCGGCCAGATGCTGCTGTCGGCCGTGCAAATCGCCGGCCCGCTGATCGTGGTGCTCTTCCTTGCGGATGCCGGCCTCGGCCTCCTCACCAGGGTCGCACCGGCGCTCAACGCCTTCGCCCTCGGCTTTCCGCTCAAGATCTTCATCACCCTGGCGCTCGGCGTCTTCGTCTTCGCCGCCCTCCCTCAGATCGTCGCGGCGATTACCGGACAGGCCGTCTCCATCTTTACGGGGGTGAAGTAACGATGGCCGAAGCAGATTCCGGCGAAAAGACAGAGCTCGCCACCGAGAAACGCATGAAAGAGGTGCGCGCAAAGGGGCAGCTCTCCAAGTCGCAGGACCTCACCGCCTGGGTCGCCATCGGCGTAGCCGCGGTGATGATCCCGGCGACCGTGTCTGCGGGAGCCGCTGCGACATCCGCTCCGCTGTACCAGTTGCGCACAGTGATGGACCACCCCGACCCGACGCACGCGATGCAGGCGCTCGTCGACGGGCTCGGTTCGGTCGGCGGCATCATCCTGCCGCTACTCTCCGTGGTGACGATCGCGGTGCTCGTGACGGCCGCCGCGCAGGGGGGCATCCACTTCAAGAAGTTCACCGGCAAGTTCGACCAGTTCAACCCGGTAGAGGGCCTCAAGCGCACCTTCGGGGTGCAGGCGGCCTGGCAGGGGGTGAAGGCGCTGTCCAAGACGGTCGTTGTCGGTCTTGTGCTCCTCGCCGTGATTCAGGGGCTCATGCCCGTGCTGATGAGTGGGGGCGGGCTGCCGGCCTCCGCGCTCATTCAGGCCGCGACCGACGGTACCGCCTCTCTCGTGCGCTCCGCGGTGATCGCCGGGCTCATCCTGGCCGCCGCCGACGTCTTCGTGATCATGCGACGTAACCGCAAGCGCACCCGCATGACCAAGAAAGAAGTCAAAGACGAGAACAAGTCGTCAGAGGGCGACCCCATGATCAGGGGG
>JAYTTG010000310.1:0-5821 GCA_043745175.1 Microbacteriaceae bacterium | reverse complement strand
CCAACGTTCTCGGCGCCGAAGATGTCGACGAGGGCGAAGAACTTCTCGGAGACGAGGGCCTTGATCGGCGCCGTGTAGAACGTGCGCTGCCCCTGTGCAAGAGCAGCGAAATGGGCTGCGATCGCGACAAGCGACTTGCCGGTGCCGGTGGGGGTGCTGAGGATCAGGTTGGCGCCGGAGACGATCTCGATGAGCGCTTCGTCCTGGGCGGGGTAGAGGGTCAGTCCGCGACCGGCCACCCACTCGACGAACTGCTCATAGACGGTATCTGGATCGTAGGAATCGGCCGCCCGGATCGGACCAAGCCGATCGAGGAGCAGCTCAGGCATGCTGCTCCGCGACGATCGAATAGACCCGCTCGACGTAGGCCCAGAAGCCCGGGACATCGAGGGTCACCGGCACGATGGCGTTCGGGAACGGCGAGTCGAAGTCGACCACTGTCATTCCGTTGGTGAACTCCCCCGTTGTCTCCACCTGCACACGGGCCCGCCGCGACGCGAAGAGGTCCGGTCGCGCGACGTGGGCGACAGCGCAGACGTCGTGCACGGCCTGGCCGTCCCCGGCGCTGTCGTTCGCGTCGGATTGATTCGCTCCGGCTTGATTCGCTCCGGCCCAAAAGGTGGCAAGCGGCAGGATGAGCTCGTGCGCGAGCACTCCCAGTCGGCCAAGGCGCTCGAGAACCTGGCCATTGGCCGTGGCCTGAAGCGTGAGATCGAGTCCGACCATGACCACCTGCCAGTCGGCGTCGAACACCATCCGGGCGGCCGCCGGGTCGGCGTAAATGTTGAACTCTGCCGCCGGGCTCGCGTTGCCGCGGGTGAAGGATCCGCCCATGATTGTGAAGGAGGCGACCAAGCGAGCGATCGCCGGCTCTTTCTTTAGAGCGAGAGCGATATTGGTGAGTGGGCCGGTCGCAACCAGGTGGACAGCCCCCGGGGTGGCCCGCACCGTCTCGATGATGAAGGCGACCGCATGCCGGTCATCCACGGCGAGAGTCGGCTCCGGCAGTACGGTGCTGCCAAGTCCCGACTCTCCGTGCACGTGACTGGCGCTGCGCGTCTCGCCGCTCAGCGGGTGGCTGGAGCCGGCGGCAACGGGAACCTTCTCGAAGTGCAGGTATTCGCGCAGCGCCAGTGCATTCCGAGTCGTCTGCGGCAGTCCCACGTTGCCGCCGACGGTCGTGACACCCACCAGTTCGATGTTCGGATCGCCGTGTGCGAGCAGCAGTGCGAGCGCGTCATCGAGGCCCGGGTCGCAATCGAGCAGGATCTTTTTTGGCATGGGTCAACCGTGCCACATCTCTCCACGCCGCACCGCAGCGCGGGCCCGCACTACGGTTGGGCAATGGATATCGTGCTGCTCTTCGTTGTGTTACTCGGGGCAATCGGTGTCACCGCTCTCGCCCAAAAGAAGGGGCTACAACCCGCCCTGATCATCGTGGTCGTGGGCTTTGCAGTCTCGTTCATCCCCGGTGTACCGCGCCTAGAGGTATCGAGCGAACTTATCCTCGGCGTTGTTTTACCCCCGCTTCTGTACTCGGCGGCGCTCAACTTCTCGGTGTTTCGCTTTCTGCGCAACCTCCGCCCAATTCTCGGCCTCGGGGTAAGCCTGGTGATCGTTACCGCAATCGCGGTCGGTTTCGTCGCCTCCGCGATCGTGCCAGGACTCGCACTCGGCACGGCCATCCTGCTCGGCGCGGTGGTGGCTCCCCCGGATGCCGTCACCGCGGCCGCGATCGGCAACAAACTCGGCCTGCCGCGCCGGGTGATGGACATCCTCACCGGTGAGAGCCTCGTGAACGACGCCGCCGCACTCACCCTGTTCACTATCGCGGTCTCCGCGATCGCGGGCACCCACGCCCTGTTCGCCAATCCGGTGCTCCTCTTCGCCTACGCGGCGATCGTCGGCGCCCTCCTCGGCGTGGCACTGGGGGTATCGGCAAACATCCTGCGCCGCTATCTGGGCAACGCCGGGCTCGAAACGGTGCTCGGTATCATGCTGCCATTCGCCGCATACTTCATCGCCGAGCAGCTCGAAGCATCCGGAGTCCTTGCCGTGGTCTTCGCCGCCTTCGCCGTCGGTGGTGCGAACAACAGGGTGGGGTATCAGACCCGGCTTCAGGAGAAGCAGGTCTGGTCGTCGTTCGACGTGCTCCTCGAGGCCTTCGTCTTCGCCTACATGGGGCTACAGTTGCGATTCGTGGTGGGGGATGTCGTCGAGGCCAAGCTCCCCGTCGGGCTCGTCTTCGCCCTCGGCGGTGTCATACTGCTGCTCGTGATGCTGGTGCGGCCGGTGTTCGTTTACATGCTCTACGCCCAGGGTGCGCTGCAGAAGCGAGGATTCGAGAAACGCCGGGCCGGCAGCAAACGCTTCCGGCAACGACTCGAGCGCGCGGCAGCGACCCGACAAAGCCGCGGAAGGCCCCCGCGACAAGACTTCGAGCCGATGACAGTGCCAGAGGCCGTCGTCGTCTCCTGGGCGGGGATGCGGGGCGTGGTCACGATCGCCGCCGCCGCGGCCATCCCGCTCAGCACGAGTACCGGTGAGGCTTTTCCCGGTCGCGCCCTCATCCAGGCCGTTGCCTTCACGGTGGCTGTCGGCACACTGCTCATCCAGGGGGCGACCCTGCCCGCGCTCATCCGCCGTCTCCGCCTTCCCAACGACGACACCGAACGACGCGATAATGACGCGCGAGTGTCAGAGGTCGTGCGCGACGCGTCCCGGAAGGTAGTGGCGGAGTTCACGAGCTCCCCTCCCCCGGGGATCGCCCCCGAGATGCTCGAGCAGTTCCGCATGATCGCAGAGCAGCGTGCGAAAGCGGCCGTGCGGCAGGAGGGATCGGATCCGGGACACTCCGCGGTGTTCGACACGCTGCTGCTGACTCTCCTCCGGGCCCAGCGTGAGGCCGTACTCGCCGAGCGCGACCGAGGCATACTCGACCCGAATGCCGTTGACACCCTGATCGAGCGGCTGGACTACCAGGAGGCAGCGGTGGCCTCCCGCATCGAGAACCGTCTGTAGTGCCGCTCACCCGGCGTCGCTGGTGCGCGAATCGACGGCGCCCGCCTCCAGACCGCTGCCTCGCCGACATCAACGGTCGCTTAGAATCTTGTGTGCCTTCGAACAGCAGTACCGACTCGAGCGGTGCCATCAACCCGGCCGAGTTGCAGGTGACCCTGCGCGTGCTCGCCGCGATGGACGCCATCGACGAGGAACACCCGGACTTCATCGCCGTGCGCCAGGCCACCGCCCGCATGTTCAAGTCGGTGAAGCGCAATCGTCGGCTCGAGAAGCGGGCCGTCATTGCCGACGCCGACCGGGCCGTGGTGGCAAACACGGCGACGGGTGCCCCCGACCGCATCGACGATGAGACCCGCGGCATCCCGTTGGCCATCACGGTAGCGGCGCCCACCGCCGGCACCCTGCTCAAGTCGCGCCCGTGTTACATCTGCAAGCAGCACTACACGCAGGTCGACGCGTTCTATCACCAGCTCTGCCCGGACTGCGCCGCGCTCAACCATGCCAAGCGTGACGCCCGAACGGATCTCACCGGCAAGACCGCACTGCTCACCGGCGGTCGCGCGAAGATCGGTATGTACATCGCCCTTCGCCTGCTGCGGGATGGCGCACACACCACGATCACGACACGATTCCCCCGCGATGCCGTGCGTCGATTCGCGTCCCTGTCCGATTCGAGCGAGTGGCTGCACCGACTGCGCGTCGTCGGAATCGACCTGCGCGACCCGGCCCAGGTGATCGGACTCACCGACGCGATGATCGAGGCTGGCCCGCTCGACATCCTCATCAACAACGCGGCCCAGACGGTGCGACGCTCCCCCGGCTCCTACGCTCTGTTGGCGGATGCCGAAAACTCGCCACTACCGGATGGCCCGCTCCCCGAGCTGCTCACCTTCGGCCACACGAACGATGCCCACCCGCAGGCGCTCGCGGCATCGGTTGGCTCGCATCCGATCCTCGCCAACGCCGGTGGACTCAGTGCTGCAGAGCTCACCGAACTGGCCCTCGCTGCCGGTTCTTCCTCCCTCGCCCGCCTCGCCGCTGGCACCGCGATCGATGCCGGGGGGCTTGTGCCCGACGAGCACGTCCAGAACAGCTGGACCCAATTCGTGCACGAGGTGGACCCGCTCGAGATGCTCGAGGTGCAACTCGCCAATGTGACGGCGCCGTTCCTGCTGGTGTCCCTACTACGGCCGGCGATGGCGGCGTCGGCGGCCCGTCGAAAATACATCGTCAATGTCTCGGCGATGGAGGGACAGTTCGGTCGGGGTTACAAGGGTCCGGGGCATCCGCATACCAACATGGCCAAGGCCTCGCTCAACATGCTCACGCGAACAAGTTCGAAGGAGATGCTGGAGACAGACGGCATCCTCATGACGAGCGTCGACACAGGCTGGATCACCGACGAGCGGCCGCATTTCACCAAGATCCGGTTGGCGGAGGAGGGCTTCCACGCCCCTCTCGATCTCGTGGACGGTGCGGCACGCGTCTACGACCCGATCGTGCGCGGCCAAAGCGGCGAAGACCTTTCTGGCATCTTCCTCAAGGACTACACGCCCGCGGCCTGGTAGCCTTTCGCGACATCCGCGGACCGTCCAGCCTCACGCTTTCCTCAATAGTGATGTTCTTCTACCGGGTAGTCGAGCCGACGCTCTCTGACTGGTTCTTGGTCGGCGCGTGCCGCTCAAGGAACTCGAAGACCTCGGTACTGTCGACGCCGGGAAATGCCCCGCTCGGCATCGCCGCAAGCAATGACGAGTTGAGCCGCGCACTCGGCCAGGAGTGTTTATCCCACTTGGTGGCGAGCACGCTCGGGGGCAGTCGACAGCACGAGGGGTCCGGGCAGGTCGAGGTGAATCGATTGTCGGTGTCCCGACCGCGGAAGAACTTCGCCTGGACAAATTGTGTGCCAACACTCACCGAGAACTGGCCGCCCGGTGATGACTGGATGCGTGACGTGCACCAGTACGTACCGGCCGGCTTATCGGTGTACTGGTGATAAGGGCTGAAGCGGTCAGCCACGTCGAAGACGCGGCGGGCGCTCCAGAAAC
Organism: Microbacteriaceae bacterium; assembly: GCA_043745175.1. Lineage (GTDB taxonomy): Bacteria > Actinomycetota > Actinomycetes > Actinomycetales > Microbacteriaceae > Lacisediminihabitans. Next base: position 752 of record JAYTTG010000310.1, on the reverse strand, counting down.
GGCAGACGACCTGTCCCTCTACGGCGCCGAGGGCATCCGTCGGCAGCGTCACGCTGTCATTCTCATAGGCCTTCGACACTGTGCCGCTTTCGTGCACCTTGAGAAAGTGCACCGGGATGCCGAGATGCTGGGTCGAAAGATTGGTGAAGCGGTGGGCTGCGGTCTCGTAGCTCACCCCGAAGGCGTCGCGGAGGTCTTCCACCGAGAGCTCGCGGGCGAGCTTCGCCCGGGTGAGGAGCTCGACGGCACTCTTCTCGGGCACGAGTAGGGCGGCCGCCAGGTAGTTGGACTGCACGCGCTGGTCGAGGAAGTCGGCATAGTTACTTGGCTCCTCATGCCCGAGCACGTGGCTGGCGAGGGCCTGCAAGACAACTGACCGCGGATCCGAGTCCACGCGTGCTCCCTGTGGCACGTATATCCGGCCGTTATTGAGGTCGGTGATCGATCGCGTTGATCCCGGCAGGTCCGCAACATAGTGAAGCGCAAAACCGAGGTGGGTACCCAGATCGGCTGCGACCCGCTGGGACAGTGGCCCACCGGTATGCCCGACGGCCGCGAGTAGCCCCCGCGCCACATCCTCGAGCTCGGCGAAGTAGTTGTTGCGTCGTCGCATGGCCTTCCGCAGCTCGGTGTTGGCGCGCCGGGCCTCCTCCGGCGTTGCCGCGCGCTCGCTGTGTACCCGCTCGAGTTCGCGGTAGAGACCGAGGATCGCCTCGATCGCCTCGTCGCTCATCGCCTTCCGCACCGCGAGC
>JAYTTG010000309.1:0-5821 GCA_043745175.1 Microbacteriaceae bacterium | reverse complement strand
GAGACGGTCTACCAGTCCCTTTACGTGCAGTCCCATGGAGCGTTGACGCAGGAACTGACCCGATATTTACGCACCGGGCGGGGTTTGCGGCATCCGTCCAGGAAGACGGGTCAGCGGAAGAACCGCATCCCAGACATGGTCAATATTTCGAAGCGGCCGCCGGAAGCTGAAGACCGTTCCGTCCCGGGGCATTCGGAGGGTGATCTGATCATCGGGAAAGGTCACCAGACCGCGATCGGTACCTTGGTGGAGCGGTCGACAAACGACACGATGCTCGTGCATTTGCCCGGCGGTTACACGGCCGAGACGATGCGCGATGCCCTGACCGTGAAGATCAAAACTCTCCCAGACGCGTCACGTGGAACGTTGACCTGGGACCAGGGCGTCGAGATGTGCGAATGGAAGAAAGTCTCCATCGACGCGGACATCACGATCTTCTTCTGCGACCCGCACTCACCCGGGCAACGCGGCATCAACGAAAACACCAACTTCGCTGCTTCGGCAGTACTTCCCCAAAGGCAGCGACCTCTCGATCCACTCCGAGGAAGACCTCACTTGGGTCGCAGCTGAACTCAACGACCGACCCTGCAAACGACTAGCGTTTGAGAAACCGATCGAAGCGATCGAGAAGCTCCTGTTGCAATAACCGCTTGAAACCGCCGAACCCCTTACGGGCGGCCGATCTGGGCAAAAAGTAGTCTCGAGTGCGCCCGCGCGGGCATATTAAATGGCGGTCAGTGGTCGTCCCGCCATGCGGGCGGGGTGGGTGGGCGCGCGGCGTGTGAAGCCCACCAGAAGGCGCGCAGCACGGGCGAACGGGGCAGTGGGACTGCGGCAGGTCATCGTCGGCACTGAGTGCATCTCCGATGGATTCAGGGGGCAACCCGACGATGACCTCGTCCCCTTCTGCCATCCCGCTGTTGAGGATGCAGAGCCCGATGAGCGCCAGCGACCCAGCTCTCTGGCGCTCCGTGTGCCGCTCCAAATCCTCAGGGTCTAGCGCTCCATCTTCATCTCGTTGCCCTGCCGCAATGGCCGTGGTTGCCAACACCCTCCGTATCCGAACCTCCAAATCGGGCGGCTTCAAGGTCGTGGAATCAGCTCCCAGAATCGCAAGCACTCGGGCGTCGTTATGATTGCGCGCCTGCGTTTCTGTATCGACTATGGCGTCAGGCTGGCGGGTGACCGTCCTCCCCAGACCGTGGAACGTCCCCGATCGCAGGGGGAGATCGGGCGTCGATCAAATCGCTCAGTTGGCTGTGGAGGCGGCTCAAAGAACGGCGATTGACTCGCCGAGAGAAACGCGCAGGACGGTCATCTCTCTTCGCCTCCATTTTGGTCCAGAGGAACCCGGGCCGAAAAAGTAAGGAACGTTGGACTCGAAAAGCCTGTCGTAGAGTCGTTCTATTTTTCCCGCGCGCAGAACCCAGCTTTACTTAGTCAAGTGGACTCGGCGGATTGTCGCGACCCTGGACCGCCGAGAACCGTCAATCCAGAGCCGGCTCGCGTCGGCCGCTTTGGCTGAGTGCAAATCCGCTTCTCCGAACTCACCGCCGCATGAGCTAAAGTTTGGCTCGGAGATGCGAAACCCACTCCACAGAATGTGATCCATCGGTTAATCCTTATCCGGTTTCTCTTCAGTACCAAGACTGCGCAAGGCGCATCAGAGGGTCGGACTGGGCCGGATAACCTGATGAAACAACTGGAGTCGGATGTCAGCCTCACCAACACGCAGTCCGTCCCTCTCCGTAGCGATTGCTATCGTGGCTGTTGCTGCTGGCTTGTTCATCACGGTAGTTGCGTTGTTCTCCACAGCCCTTGCGCGATCAATGTCAACGGGCTCCTTGGCCCAATCAAACTCGATCAGCGCATCTGCTGGTGCCGCCCCTGTCGGCGCTGCCGCAGCCGATAAGAGCGCGGTAACACCGAGCCCAGCGGCTACTGGGTCTGCCATTGCCGCCGCCGCTGCACCGATGCAGGTGTTGACCATTGGAGACTCGATCATGAAGGGCTACGGGCTTAGTCCGGCGGATGCCTGGCCGGAGCTCATCTCGGCTGCCAAAGGCTGGGACCTCACGACCCTCGCCTGTGACGGTGCCGGATTCGTCGACCTCGGCAATCCGGCGGAGTGCGGGGATACCCTCGTCGACATAAGCCGTTCGGCCGCCGCCCTCCACCCTGATCTCATCATCATCGAAGGCAGCAGCAACGACTTGGAACACCCGAACTCCGAGCTGCTCGCGGCAACGACCAGAGCCCTCACAATATTGCGCTCCGAGTTTCCGAAAGCCGAGATCATCGGCCTCAGCGCTATCTGGTCAGATACAGACCCGCCAGCGCAACTTGCCGACATCAATTCCCAAGTGCAGCAGGCTGTCACGGCGGTCGGAGGCCACTACCTCGACATCGGACAACCGCTCAGCGCCCATCGAAAGCTCCTGCAAGACGATGATATTCACCCGGCAGTCGCTGGACAGGTGGTACTGGCTGCCGCGATTCAAACCGCCATTACGGCCGAACAACAAGCGATCATCAAACAGACGGCGAACACCGAGCACCGGGGTTATCACCGCGCCGCCTAGGGGATTGTTGCGCTTGGCGGATTAATTGCGATTGATCGCGCCAGGGGTGCCAGCTAAAAACACTGGTCGCGATTGAGCCTCGTCTTCACCTGATCCACGGCCATAAACGGCACTCTGAGGCTGCAGTCTCGTTATGGGTTGATCGGGGACCGCGAAGAGAATGGCTGCACCGAGACGGAGCTCACCGTCCCGGAAGGCACCCGACTCACAGAGCTTGCGCGAGGAGTGCAGGAACCCAAGACTGAGATCTCACTCCTCTAAAAACGGTGGCTTTGATATTTCGCGGGGGCAGAGGTAGCGAGCTGGCACGAGTTCATCGGCTGTCAAAAACCCAAGCCCAACAGCTCAAATCCGGTCGTGACAATGCGCAGCCGGTCGGACGTGTTGCGCAGAATCCGTCTCGCCGGAGGGCTCATTTGTGATGCCTTTTCTTCGTTGCGGCATGGGTGATCCGGTTCACTTGTTCTTGACTGGCGGGAGCCTTGCAGGTCGGACTCGGCGTATGCGTTTCGCGGGAGTTATGCCGGTTGATGCGCCTGATCCAAGCGACAAGCTCCGGGAACAGGTGGCAGGCCTCGGCTTCGGGGTTACCGGGTTGGGTCAGCAGTCACATCTGGAGGGCTGGGACGCTTTCGGTCTGGTTGAGCATTGGCAAAGTGCAGGTGAAAATGCCCAGATTCAGCATGCGTCGCCCTCCCGCAGCTATACGTTTTGTCGGAATCCGAGGGACCGGAATGATCCGGTCAACCTGCTCAAGTTGGACGAGATGACCCGTCAGTTTCTTAATGCCATACCGCCGTGGCCACGGCCGGAATGGATGCTCCGACAAGTCGAGTGGATGCGGCACCCAATGTTGTGGGAAGCGCTGCAAACACAATGGTCAGCCCCGGTTGTCACTGTGCGTCCGACTGCGGATCAACTGGTCGATCATGTGCACCATGGGTTCAACACGATCATCCAGTGGTCGTCGACATAGTCGAGCGGTCAGGTGTGCTGCTTGATATGGACCCTTACGTTATCGGTATTGGTGTTGGTCTCGACGACGGACAGGTGCTCACTGCAGCTATCTCTCGCGTTGTACTGCCGCTCCTGCAGATCGCTTTCGTTTCGAGGGCTCTGCTCATCCCCGCAACCCCTTCGCTGTAAGACCACCGTCGCGGAACACATTCCGCATAGGGGCGGCCGCTCCGGTGGGAATCGAGCCTAGACGGCGTGTTGGTGAGTACCTGGAATGCCGCCCGGTGATCGTCCGGCTCACGGGCGTGGTCGGGCCCGGCTCCGCCCGGGCCGGGAAACAGCAGGGTTACTAGACATGGAGGGTAATTGAGAACTTGAGTGAACGTATCGACGCAACCTAGCCGAGCCGGCCTATATTCCGGTAGCTCGCCTCGTCATCTTTATGGTTGGCATTCCCTCACGGAGTCGAGGAAATCGTCCTTTAGTCAGTGGGATACGAGAGCGTGGGCCTACTACGCTGAAACTCGAGGCCCGCTAGCTGGTGTCGCCGCAATCAGTCCCGAAGCACTCCCGTGCGGTCAAGAATAGTTTTTGGGGAAGCTGTATGCCACGAGTGAAAAGCACACAATTCTGGAGGACCCTGGGCAGTTTGCCGGGACTTCGCAGACGTGATGAGGCCAGCGTCGCAGCGATCGAGAGCACAAACCCAAACGCCTCAATCGTCTACGTAGCGCAGACAAAAGAGTCGAGGGAAGCCCTAGCTTCACATGCGGCGGGTTTCGATTTGCAATGGGCTGGGGTTCTCGGCGTTACTTCGGAAAACATCTGTCTCTGGCAGTGCACCAAAAATTACGAAAGTCAGCAGGTCTTCAACGCTCAATGGAACGATGTTCATGATCTTGGGTTGGCATCTGTCCGAGTCTGGAACCGCAGCATTCCGACTCTGCAACTCACGTTTGATCCTGCCGAGGGCACCCGCCTGATCACACCTTTCATTGTGCGAGAGGGTGTTGGCTCGGCAATAGGTCTCGGTTCGGGCCAGCGGATCAATGCCGTTGAAAAGGCAGTCGCGAGCCATCGAGATAGGCCATAGGAATCCGACTCCGGGGAATGTAGATCAAGACGTTCCACTCGAGGGCCATCGCAGAGGTCATACGTGAAACCGATCAAAGACATCGACCCTACATGCGGACGCACTGCCCGGCCTTCAGAATTTCAAAAACCGACGAACAATCGAGCGCTGTTCGCGTTGACCTCGCGTTGCCCGCCGGCACGTTTTCAGGAATATGAAAAGTTCGCTGCTTCTCGCTGCTTCTCGCTGCTTCTCGTTTCGCCCGTGGTTGGCATTGTTGAAGCCGGATACCAGGTTGACTCCCCTCGGGGACCACCGCAGTTCGACGACCTCGTTCGCGTCGGAGATGTAGAACACATTCTGGCTTGACGAGGCGTAATCGGTGAACGCGGAGGGGCTGTCGACGGCGCGCGGCGAGCCGGTGCCACTGAGGGTGTTCAACTGCCACTGGCCGGATTCGCGCCAGAGCTCGTGGATGAGCCCGTCTTCGCCCGCGTAGACCATGTGCTGGGTGGGGATGGGAACGTCGGGCGTCGCCTCAAACGAGTAACCCGCCACCGAAGTCGGCGCCTGGACGGGAGGGGCGCCAAGCCGCTCGGAAATGTTTGACCCAGCCCTCTGGTCGGTGTGCACCTACTGCCAGATCTGGCCTAACGAGTCCACGACAGGGAGGTGTCGCGTTCCGTCGCTCCGGAATCCGAATCCGCGGGAGATCCGGATACCGCCGGTCGGCCCGTCGAGGCCGCCACTGATATCGACGGGCATTCTCCACGCAAGAGTCGCGGCGGTGCCGGTGTACTCCCAGATTCGGCCCATGATGAGTCCGTCGTACGGCGCCTGGTAGGTGATGTGCATGCTGTCATCGCCCTCGGATGCATAAGCCGTGAGCCCTCTGGTACAGAGAGGACCGCCTTGATCCTGGGTGAGATCACGATGCACCCACGACGGCTCACCATCGGCCTGGCGGGTCAGCACATGGATGTGATGGTCGAGCCCCTGAAACACAACCACTTGGGCGCGACCGGCGTCGGTCTCGAATCCCGTCAGCTCCCGAAGAGCGGCCACGACACCCGTGTTGGCGGACAGGTCACCTGCATGCCAGCTGTCGTCCTAGTACATCTCCCAGATGTGATTGTCGCGTTTGGTCGACTGGTAGAGGACATGCTGCGTACCCTCCAAGACGAAAAGGTACGCCTCGGGAGAGATCGAC
>JAYTTG010000308.1:0-1606 GCA_043745175.1 Microbacteriaceae bacterium | reverse complement strand
AGGCTGCGACGTGAAGACCTGCCCCCATGGCGGCGATCGATGCGTAGACGACGATGTGGCCGTAGCCCCAGACGAACCACTTATTGCGACGGCGGGTCAGCAGGGTTCCGGCGGGAAGGGTGAAGTAGGTCCACCACATCCCGAAGGTCAGCCCGGTGCCGGCGATGATGACAGCTATCGCTTCCACGCTCCAGCCCTGGTGCTGGAGAATCGCGGAGACGGTGGTGACCGTGCCAACCACACCTTCGCCGAGGGCGATGATCGCGAGGAGTCCATATCGTTCCGCAATGTGGTGCGGATGCCACGGTGTGCCCCCCGCTACCCGCTCGGCGAAGACGGGAATGCCAAACTCGACAGTGGAGAGAACGGCGGCCAGCGCGACAGTGGGTACGAGAGGGAGATCGAGCACCGCAACAGTGACCCAGCCGATCTGCGCAAGACTCACCCAGCGCACATAGGTGAGTGCGGTGCGGCGGTGGGCGGGAGCCTGCACCGAGACACGAAGCCACTGCGCGACGAGTGCGATCCGCATCACGACATACCCGACGACAACAACCCGGAAGTCAGTGTGGGTGCCCCCGTCGAACGAGCGAAAGAAGGCGGGAAGGCCGAGGGCGAGCATGATGACGCCGATCATCTGCACCATCGTTGCGATGCGGTAAAACCAGTCGTCCGTATCGTAGGCGGAGGAGAACCAGGAGAAATTGATCCACGCCCCACAGATCGTGCACATCGCAAAGGCGAAGCCGAGAAGGCCTGCCCCGAGATGGCCACCCGCGAGGAGGCGCGCGAACTGGTCGGCGGCCACGCCGAAGGCGATGACCAATGAGAGGTCGTAAAGCAGTTCGAGCGGCGTCGCTACCCGGTGCGCCTCGAGCGGGTCGCGCCCGGTCATCCGCGGCAGGCGCGGAGCGTAGGAAGTCGAATCGGTCATCGGTTCATGGTGCTAATTGAGAACGTCACCATCGTTATCCGCCTACAAGGCGCGAACGGCAGATGTGTGTGAGCCAGCGGTTACGTTGCCGGTGCGCGCCGCGGCAACGAGCCTGCCTCGGTCCGTCGATCCGAACTCACTGAGTGCGTTCTTCACGGCTCCTGCTGAGAGGTTCGCCCCGAACAACAGGCTCTCGGGCTGTAAAGAGATGCTGTCATGGAGGGTGCCAGCGAGGGTGGGGTCGAAGCCGACCGCGTCGACGAGCTGTGCGACTCTTGCGAGGTCGGTGGCGTCGTCGCCAGCGATTCCGATCCCTTTCCGGCCCGGAGCAAGCGGGGGCAGCGGCCCCTCATCGAGGTCGTGGTAGCCCATATGGTTGAAGGCCTTGACGACGCGTGACTCGGGGAGGTAGTCCTGCACGATCTCGCTGGTGGAGATGCGCGGATCGTTGAGGTCGTCGCGTATGCCATCGATATCGGACCAATAGTTCATGGCGTCGATCACGAGCTTGCCCTTGAGTCGGTCCCGCGGAATAGAACGGTACTTGCCGAGCGGGAGGGTGAGAATCACTATGTCCGATTCGCGGGCGACGACCTCAGAAGTAGTGGCCTCGGCGCCGGGGGCGAGCACTTCCACGATGAGGGAGATGCGCGACGGATCGCCGGATCCGGC
>JAYTTG010000307.1:0-22285 GCA_043745175.1 Microbacteriaceae bacterium | reverse complement strand
CCCGCGGCCGGACGGACCGACCTCGCCGCGTTTGCGCAGGCGAGCGGCACGACGTTCACGGCGTTCATCCTCGTGATCACCGCCGGATTCCTGCTGACTCTCGTCGTAGCACTGCTCTTCGGAGACATGATCGCCGGCGAGGCGTCGAGATCCACGCTGAAGTACCTGCTCACGATTCCCGTGGGGCGCACCCGGCTGCTGTTCGTGAAGGTGCTGGTGTCTTCGACCGTTCTGGTGGTCGGCATCCTGCTGCTCACCGGCATGTCGCTGCTGATCGGAACGATCTCGTACGGTGGTGGCGGCATCCAGATCCCCGTCGGACCGCAGCTCGGGATGGGCGAATCCCTCCTGCGAATCCTGGCGGCGGTAGCGGTCATCTGCCTCCACCTGTCATGGGCGGCCGCACTCGGAACGATGTTCACCGTTCTCGCGGAGGCCCCACTCGCGGCGGCGGGAGGGGTCGTGATCACGTCCATCCTGTCAAGCATCCTCGAGCGCATCCCGGATCTGGGGGAGGTGCGCCACTACCTCCCCACGTGGAACACGGATGCCTTCCGCGAGTTCTTCAACGCCCGCATCGACTATGCACCGATCGCCGACTCCGTGCTCTCGGCCCTGATCTACGCGCTGCTCTTCACCACTGTGGCCGTCACGTGGTTCCGCCGCAAGGACATCTCGAGCTGAACGCGGCGGACGTGCGTGGTGCGGCCGTGCCGATACGAGATGGTTCAATAATTGCCAATTGTTGTTCTGGGTTTCTTTTTGCTCGTAGAGTCAGTCCCGCACTTGGCTAGCGAGGTTGTCATCTTGGCTGAGTCCTCGTTCGATTCGGGACAGGGTGCCACTCCAGGTGTTGAAGTGTCCCGCGGCGTCTCGGAGGGTGATGTGGAGGCTCTGTCAGCGCCGCGGCTGAGGCGATGCCGGCTCGCCTTATCGGATGACGCTGGAATGGGGGCGACGCGGACCAGGGCCGCGAACTGCGCTTCCGTGGTAACGCGTTCGGGGTTGTCACCCACGGTGACGAGAAGCTGGTCCGGTGCGTCTGTGGAAGCAGACGTGCTTCGAGTTTGAACATTTCACTGACCAGGAACTTGCACAAACGATTTGGTCCTCCACCCCAACTCCGGCGGACTCGACCTTCCCGGTTTGGTGGATCTGACCGCGGCGACGCGCTCAGCCGGCGACGACATCACGAAGGTATGGCACAGCTGGAACCTCCAGATCCGGGAGCCCGAGTTCGTCGACGCGCTACGGTTCATTCTGCGCGACAGGTTCAATGCACGCAAAGCTACTCGGCTGCCGACGTGCCACCGATTGCAGCGGTTGCCCTCGATGCACGACCGTGCATAATAATTCAACTTCGTCCGCTACGAAATCCGAGCGAAGAGCGACGGACGCCAAATCTCTTATCCCGATCACTATTTCTAAAAGCACCGCTAGTGCGAACACGAGGAGCGTGCACGAACAGTTTCTACGAAGTCGACCGCGAGTCAATGACTTCCGCGCTGCCGATCCGAGCGCTGCAACGCTAGACCCGCCGATCAACTGACGGCAGAGCTATTCGGGATCATCAACTTAGCGGCGCATCCCGACTGGGATTTCGACCTCCCCGGGAACCGTCCCCGGCTCGCAGCCATCTCGCTCGCAAAGGAGGGTCAACCTGTCCGGAGCCTCACCATAAAGGCCGATCCACCATTGTCCGGTGGCGATACCGCCGCCCGCCGTGCGCTTCAGCCCAAACACCAACTGAGGAATCAGTTCCGCTTGACGGCGCTGGCGCTCGAGATCCGCGAGCGATTTCGCCGAACGTTTGGACGTTCTGGCGGTAAGCCAAGCTGCTACGGCAGCAAAGGCGGCGACGACGCCCCCGATACTTCCGAGCAGTGCGGGGGACCAGAAGGGGACCAAAATCAAGCAATGCAGGCAATTTATGACCTGAATTGAGGTGCTCCGCCCAGCTCAGCACCCCGAAAAATCAATAATTTGGGCTTTTGGGGCTACCTTGCAGGTCGGGCTCCACAACGCGCGGCTAAGCATTCTGCCTTTCAGCTTCATCCACGGCTTTCCACGATTCGTTCGAGGCGACGCTCTCAGTGCTGCTCTAGATAATTTACGACAAGCATCGATTCCAGCTAGTCAAATAGATCCGCGACCGTCCCAGTAGACGTCCGGCTTCCGGGCTTGATTGCCGTGGTTAGCCTTCTTCGAGGAAGCTCGGCAGAGTTTGCTGGCCGCGCACAATTTTTCGAAGCCATCGTGGCCATTTGGACCACTGGTTGTTAACGTTTTCATAGAAGATAGGACGCGCGGCTCGCTGAACTTACTCGGCGTCGTTCATATTTTTTCCGATGTCGCGACGGTAGTAGTCCAGACACTTCTCGATTCGCGACCGAAGGCCCGACAGATCAGGAGCGGTCGTCCATTCTCTGATCACGATGTCGAACTGCTCAATTGCCGGGAATCCCTGACGTCCGTTCGCATCAAAAAAGAGGTAGCGTCCCTCCTCGACCTCGGGTGCTTTCATATCACCCAGAGCCAACCTGACAGAAGGTGCGGTAGTCAGACCATCGTCCTCGTTGTTGGCGTGGGTGGCGGCGGTGGTGCGGCCGTCGGTCGGTCGCTTCACGACGGGTTCGAGTCGTTTGAAGATCGGAACTTGTCGGGATTGACGGCCTTTCGGCCGTTTGATGACCAAGCCTCCAGAGCCTGGGAAGATCTGCCGTTCGATCGTTACGACGCGATGCCGCCAGTCAATATGGCCGACTCGAAGTCCGGCCACTTCAGAGCCTTGAGCCGCGAGGAGCGCCGCGAGCATGATGATCGGAATAACTTTGGTGCACAGCGCCCGCCGCCTGTCACCGGAAAGTTTGTCCTACTGCGGTGGTTGGAGCAAGCAGCTCACGAGTGGGATCTGATCGTTGCCCGTCATGACCTGATGAAGCTGCAGACCACGCGAACCAAAGCGCTCTTGGCCGCGCCGACCGCGCTGATACCTCGGCCAGCAACCTGACGAACGAGGCAGAACCGCTTGGTGTAAAGCCCCTGCGTCATCCAACGATGGTCAGGCAACCTTGTGCCTATCTTCGATTGGCGCAAGGACGACCCGACGTGGAAACCCGCGGTGATTGCCGAAAGCAAAGCCCAGCCGGCTCCAGCAGTGTTGGCCCGCACGATGCCCGATTAACGCGCAATAGGCGTTAGCGACCCACGCTCGTAGAGGAAATCCAGAATTGGACATGCACTCGAACTGATTGTCAGTGAGCCACTCCAGTTAGACACAAAAAGCCGGGTTCGAAATTGACGGTCCCTTTGGTGCCAGGCGCTGGTTGGCTCGAGCGTGCTGGCTCGCCTGTGTTCCCGCTTAGAGCGGAATTTCCCGTCCGAGGACAATAGTTCTGTCGCGGGGGAGTTCGATGACATCCACCGGATCTGGTGCCAGACGATCGATGGCGAGAAACAGCACTTGAGACCAGCGGAGCATTTTGCTGTTCCTGTTGTAGCGCGGAATCGGGGTCGAGATGAAGAATGTCGCCCGAGATGCGGCAAAGTCGGTGAGCGCAGCCTTATCGACAGCTCGAGCTTCGGTGAGCAGTTCTGTCATCCGAGGGTGTTCTTGGAAGCCAATTTTTGCGACGACTCGGATGACTCCCGATTGAAGGCTTTCTACGGTGATCCGGTGCTTGGATCCGACTGTTGATGGAACGTCGACGGTTGACCAGCTCAACAAGATGGCGCGCTTTTGCAGCGCATGATTCTGAGTCACCATAGTAATGAGGGCTACCGGGACGATGGTCGAATTTCTGGTGATGAAGACAGCGTCTCCCGGAACGCGGTGAAGATCCCTCTGGGAACCGGTGAGAATATTCTGCAGCTCTCCGATGCCAACTTCGCCTTGTCGCCGCCCGGCCTTGATGCGCCGTTGCCCCACCCACCAGGTTGCCATCACGATGAAGACAAGTGATCCGATTGCCAGGGGCAACCACCCGCCGGAGGCTGCTTTGGGAAGGTTGGCCGCAAGGAACGCGAGGGCGATAAGGAGTATCCCGCCCACGACGACGATTGCCGGGGTCAGACGTTTCGAATGCGCCCAGAGCCACGCGAGGTACACGATCGTCGTTATGGAGATGGTCGCCGTTACGGCGATCCCGTAGGCAGAGGCCAAAGACGCGGAACTTCTAAAACCAAGGGTGACTGCCAGCACGGCAACAGCCAGGATCACATTCATTGCCGGAACGTAGATCTGACCCTCCTTTTCGGCGGAGGTGTGCACAACTCGTAACGGCGGGAACAGGCCGAGACGCCAGGCTTGATGGATAACGGAATAGGTACCAGAAATCACGGACTGTGAGGCAATGATTGTTGCGATTGTGGCAAGAACGACCATGGGCAACTGAGCCCAGGACGGTACCAATCCGAAGAATGAAGACGCAGCACCAGCGGGGTGTCGAATGGCAAGAGAGGCCTGGCCGAGGTAGTTCAACACGAGCGCAGGGAAGACCACCAAGAGCCACGCTCGCGTGATTGCTTTTCGGCCGAAGTGCCCCAAATCCGCGTAAAGCGCTTCGGCGCCGGTTACGGCGAGCACGATCGCGCCGAGGGCAAAGAATGCTACGCGGGGCTGGTTCACGAAGAACAGAATCACCCAGTGTGGGGATAACGCTTGAAGAACTTCCGGATGCTGGACAATCGATCCCACCCCGGTCACGGCAAGAACGAGAAACCAGAGCAACATGATCGGCCCGAAAAGTCGGCCGATTGTTTTCGTTCCAAAGCGCTGGAGGGCAAACACTCCCACCAGAATGACCAGGGCGATCGGAACAACCAGTGACGAGAGCTCGGGCCGGATCACTTCCAGACCCTCGACGGCTGACAAAACGGAAATTGCCGGAGTAATTACGCTGTCGCCAAGGAACATGGCCGCGCCGAACATCGCAACGACAGTCAAAACCCCGAGGGTTCGGGCTTTCAGGGTGCTGCGCCGTAGCAGGCCGAAAAGAGCCAACAGGCCGCCCTCGCCCCGATTGTCGGCACGCATCAGAAACCGTACGTACAGCACAGTGACCACCAGCGTCAACGAGTAAATGATGGTCGCTGTCGAGCCGTAGACGTACTCGGACGACGGCCCCGACGCAGGGGATCCGCTGGCCCCGAACGTAGTCGATGCTGCATAGAGAGGACTCGTCCCGATATCACCGAAAACAATTCCCATAGCCGCGATCACAGGCCCAATGGCGAGTGTCGAGTTGCGAACACTTGTATTTTCGGTTTTCATCAGAATTTCCTCTACGCACAACGGGTCGCCGTAGCCTAACCGAGGTCGCTGCCAACATCCCCCTCCTGGATCCTTTCGATGATTGGAGTAGGACTCCGGCGGTCACCAGGCGAACGGGGAATGTACACAGGTTGAATAATCCGACCGACGATTGGGTCGCAACTGGTGGAAACCTCCACGTGGGCGCTTGCCTTTTGAAGAAGTGGTCTGATCATGATGATTGCGTCGCTGGTTTGCCCATGTAATCGAGAACCGCGAGGTGCTGATCGTTAGCTGAGGCTTCTTCGTGGACACCTGCCGGCGACCCGAAACGTCGAGAGGGGCCCAGGCCAGCACACCTTATCCAGCATTGAGAGGTGGTTCCGATTGGCTCCCGGTCACTCGCGTTTGCGCCGCGAATTACGAAAGGTATTCCGTGGACGGGCATCCTGGGCGTTCGTGCCCGTCTCTGCGCTTCGCATCAACGCAAGGGAGCGTTGCTGTGAGCGATGGGGGAATTCTCGATTTTCGGCGAATCCATCTTTTCTTTGTCAAACCGAGAAACGAGTGGCGTTTCCCGCAGCAGACCGCGTCAGCCTGAGGGACACCCGGCCGGTTGCCATCTTCAATATCGGCCAGTTTCACCCAGCGTTGCACACAGGATTCTCAAGATCCCGAAGTCCATCGCCACCCGGGCGATTGGAGCCTCCTTCTTCTGGGTGACAGCAACCATGTCGCGGCGGAACTTCAAGCGAAAAGCTTTCGGCAGGATGAACATCCCCTCGTGAGAACCGAAATCCTCAGAAATCAGGAGTCAATCAAACCGACTGCAGTCCCAACGCACCTACCACCGCCGACGCCGGCAGTCACGCCTGGGCCGTTTGACCCCGATCGCATTCGAGGCCATCATTGCCATGCCAGCGGCCCTGGCTGCGTGACGAGAAACTGTCACCTAACAGTGCAGCAGACCATAAAGAATCGCTCAATACTAGGTATGAGCATCCACTCTCGTGATCAGGATCCAGCGGTGGTGCGCGAAGCGTCCAGAGTGCAAAGGCGCGAGACCCTCTTGGGTGACCCCAGGTTGAGGACGGTATTTGCTCGCTAACACTGACGACGTGCTTTTGTGGCGATTCCGTCTTCTCGCGCGCGAGCTATCTAGGCATCCTGAGGCTGTCTGCTAAACTCCTTGCCGCGAAGGGGAGTATTCCCACGGGCGGTCAGACGCCTTGATTCCACGCTCGTCAATACGGTCGCCGCTGATGCTGACCCGGGTGCGGTGGTGCCAGCTGAATCGGTGCAGAAGAGACTTTCGGGATCCTGGCACAGCCACGCCGTCCCCCTCCTGAAAGGCCCCAATGGACCTGCAACTCCCCTTTTGGTTTGAGATCACCAGCATCGTCGTGCTGATCCTGATCGTGATCGCCGACCTGGTGCTCGCCTATAAGCGTCCGCACATTCCGTCGACACGGGAATCCAGCCTATGGGTCGGCTTCTACGTGCTCTTGGCCGTCATCTTCGCCGTGCTGATGTTCTTGTTCGCAGGTGGTGAGCCCGCCGGGCAGTTCATCGCCGGATGGCTCACGGAATACAGCCTTTCAATCGACAATCTCTTCGTCTTCGTCATCATTATGGCGAGGTTCTCGGTACCGAGAAAGTACCAGCAGGAAGTGCTCATGGTGGGCATCATCATCGCGCTGGTGCTGCGCGCGATTTTCATCCTGCTCGGGGCACAACTGATCGAGAACTTCAGCTGGATTTTCTACATCTTCGGCGCTTTCCTGCTGTACACGGCGTTCGGCCAGGCTTTCCAGAACACCGAAGAGATGGACGAGAAGGAGAGCGGGGTCATCCGCCTGCTGCGCAAGCGCATTCGTATCTCCGAGGACTTCGACGGAGCGAAGTTGCGAACGGTCATCGATGGCAAGAAGGTATTCACGCCGATCATCGTCGTATTCATTGCCATCGGCACCACTGACCTGGTGTTCGCGCTGGATTCTATTCCGGCGATTTTCGGCATCACGACCAGCCCGTTCATCGTGTTCACCGCCAACGTCTTCGCGCTGATGGGACTGCGCCAGCTGTACTTCCTGCTTGGCGACCTGATCGACAAACTGGTGTACCTCAAGTACGGAATCGCCTTCATCCTCGCCTTCATCGGATTCAAGCTGATCGCCCACGCCCTTCACACCAACGAACTGCCGTTCATCAATGGCGGAAGGCACATCGAGTGGGCGCCGGAGATCGGCACTTACTTCTCACTCGGCGTGATCGTGGTGTCGATGGCGGTGGCGGTAGTGGCAAGTCTGATTAAGATCCGTTATGACCGAAAGCGCCTGGCTGCCGACTCGGTGGAATAGGCATTAGCGCGCCGGTTGCATGGGCAGGCCTGCCCATTGATCCGCCGGGCCCACCACGGCAATGATGCGTGGGGAGATTCCCATAGAGTGGGCACGCGCTGAGCGGGAGGGGTGCGCCGTGGATGAGATTACGGACCTGCAGCTGCCGAGCGGCACTGCCCGGTTTCGATTTGGCGGCTATTCAGACCGTGGTGTGGTGCGACGACTCAACGAGGACAGCTTTCTGGCCTCGCTACCGCTGTTCGCTGTGGCAGACGGGATGGGCGGCCACGCGTTCGGTAATCGCGCCAGCCAGGCTGCAATCGGCGCCCTCGCGCAGGCTTTCGATGGCACGACTCACGCCACTGCTCAGCAGGTGCTCGAGACGATTCACCGGGCCAACGAAGCCGTACTCGCGGTGACCGGCGGTTCCGACGAGGTATCAGGGACCACCCTGTGCGGAGTCGCGTTCGTCGAGATCGGTCCGACCGACAGCCATCACTGGATGGCCTTCAACGTGGGCGATTCCCGCATTTACAGCTGGGATGGCCGACACCTCCTGCAGCTGAGCGTCGATCACTCCGTCGTTCAGGAACTGGTGGAACTCGGCGAGATCACACGATTGCAGGCCACCACGCACCCGGACCGCAACATTGTGACTCGCGCCCTCGGAGCGGACACGACCGTCGATCCCGATATCTGGCTCCTCCCCGCGCGCGGCCACCAGACCTTCCTGCTCTGCTCCGACGGCCTCAACAAGGAGCTGAGCGACGACGAAATCGCTCGGATCATCGTCTTCCACGGGTCGGAACAGATGAGCGAGTCGGACGGTTTACCGATCACTCTCTCGGAACGCCTGGTGAGTGCTGCGGTCGCGGCTGGGGGGTCGGACAATGTCACGGTCGTCGTTGTCGAATCCGACCTTGTAGGGTCAAGTGCGAAGTCTTCGGAAGAAACGGCGGATCGGGATGCGATGCCCTGGTTGCTCGAAGAGACGAAGCCAAGGGGGTAGGCCATCGCCGTGACTGTGCACTTCAGGCCTGCGGTGAGCGGCGGATGGCTCGCGCTCACGTCGGGCGAGACCCTGCTGGTGATCGGCGCCCCGGCCGACCAGGGCTCGGTGGATGCACTCTGGGAGGCACTCGTAGCCACCGGCGGATTCCAGCGGGTGCTCGACGTGCTCACGAACAAAGGCCTCGCCGCGACCCCGCCGTTCGCACTGTTCGACGGTTCGGTGGCATCCCTGCGCATCATCGTTCGCGGACCGGTGATGGCGACCGTCACGGGTGCTGCGGGGACTCGTCGGCTCGACGGCTCCGGAGTGTCGACCTGGCTCGAGCAGACTCTCGCGGAGGTGTCGTCGGCGATCGTCGACGTCGCCGGTGCCGTAGCAGCGGACGGGGTTGCGCAACTGCCGCTCGGCTTGGGTGCGGCCTGGGTGTCGTCACTGGAACTGCGGTTCGGAGCACCCGCTGCGCCGGTGTCCGAGCCGTCGCGGCCGGTTATCGCCTCCCAGGACTCCCTTCCCGAAGCGGGAGTCGAGATCGATCCCGAAGCTACCGTCACCGACCCCCCGACCGAGCGGATCGATACTGCGACCGGGAAGTCCGATACCCCGGACGACGGCTACGACTACCTGTTCGGCGCCACGATGTTCCGAGATGTCGCGGGCGCGGCCGTGCTGGAGGCGTCGGCCGAACAAGAGGCGGTGGCGCCCGAGCGTGCCGGAGACCACGACGGCCACACCGTGCTCACTTCCGACATCGCAAAACTGCGGGAAGGGCGCACAGCCAAGCGCGGCATCAGCGCCCCGCCCATAGTCCCCGCCCCTCGGGTATTTCTCGCCCTGTCGAATGGTTCACGCGAAGCGCTCACTCAGCCGATCCTCGTCGGTCGCTCGCCGAGCGTCAGCCGGGTCCCCGGCGGGCAGATGCCACGACTGCTCACGGTCGGCACCCCCGACCAGGACATCTCCCGCACCCATGTGCGATTCGTGCTCGAGGGCGGCACGGTGGTCGTGACCGACCTGCACTCCCGCAACGGCACGCTGGTGCTGCTGCCGGGCAAGGAGCCGCAAAAGCTGCGTGCCGGGGAACCCACCTCGGTGATCGCCGGTACCGTCGTCGATCTCGGCGGGGGAGTCACGCTCACGGTCGAAGAAGCGGTGGGGGAAGCCTGATGCGTCGCGTTTCATCCACGCCCCCCGAGTTGCCCGGCTACACCTTTATCAAGGTTCTCGGATCGGGCGGATTCTCCGACGTGTTCCTCTACGAGCAGAAGCTGCCCAAGCGTCGCGTGGCGGTGAAGGTGTTGCTCACCGAAGAGTTGAGCGGGGCAAACCGTGCCGCGTTCGTCGCCGAGGCTAATCTCATGGCCCAGCTGTCGACGCATCCATACATCGTCACGATCTATCAGGCGGATGTCGCGGGCGACGACCGCCCCTACTTCGTCATGGAATACTGCTCGGGCCCGAGCCTCGCCGAACGATACAAGCGAGAGATCTTTCCGGTGGTCGACGCGCTGCGCACCGGGGTGCGCCTCTCAAGTGCAGTCGCGACGGCGCATGCGGCGGGCATCCTGCATCGCGACATCAAGCCGGCGAATGTGCTCACCAACGACTACGGCTGGCCGGCGCTCACCGACTTCGGCATCTCCTCTGCGGTCGAAGACGACGTGCTTCCGATCCACACCGGCACTCTCGCCAGTGCCCTCTCCCAGGACACCGGCGGCACCGCCCAGTCGGTGGGCATGTCGGTGCCGTGGTCGCCGCCGGAGATGTTCGAAGACGACCCGGAGCCCGATGTGCGATCGGATGTCTTCTCCCTCGCGGCGACCGTCTACACGATCCTCGCGGGCCAGACGCCCTTCGAGTTGCGCGGGCACTCCAACGGCACCCTCGACTTGATCGGGCGCATCGAGCGCGGTGCCATTGCGCCTATGTCGCGGGACGACATCCCCCGCTCCCTTCTCGCTGTCCTGCACAAGGGGATGGCGTCGAACCGCAACGACCGGTTTTCCAGTGCGGTGGACTTCGCGCGCGCGCTGCAGCGCGTCGAGCTTGAGCTCGGCTATTCCCCGACGACGATCGACGTACCGAACCTGCACATCGAGGCGCCCTCGCGGCCCGGCCAGGAGGATGACGCAGACGAGACCCGCGCTCGCAGCGTCGCGACCGTCCAGGCTCAACCGGTCCTACCGCCGCCCGTCTCCGTCCCGGGGCCGAGCCCGGCAGCGTCGATCGACGAGACCCAGGTGCGCGGGGCGCCCAGGATGATCGCCCAGCCCGAGCAAGTGGGTGAGACGATCGTGCGGCGGCGAGTCACGACCCCGGTCGCGCACGCGACCGCGACGGGAACACCGGCACCGGAAGAGACTCGCGAGCACGAGACGATCCAGACGGTGTCCCGCACCAACAAGATCTTGATCGGTGTCGCCGGTGGTGCCGTGCTTGTCATCGCCGCCGTGATCGTTGCTGGCCTCGCCCTCGGAGGGAGCCCGACACAGGCGCTGAGCCCGAGCCCGAAGGCATCCGGTGGCGATTCCGCGATCGTCGAGACCGTGCCGGTGCCGACACTGGCCGGTGTCCCGGTGGTGACGGGCACCGACCTGATCTTCACCGTGACGAATCCGAAGCCGATGGCCGGTGACAGCTTCCGTTGGAGGATCAGCAACCGCGGCAGCGACGTACCCCTGCACCAGAGCACGGATGGCGTGGTGACCATGCCCGGCTACACGGCCGGCACGACACTCTGTATCGAGGTCACGGTTGCCCGGGCGGGCAAGCTGTCCAATCCGCTGGAGGCGTGCTACCCCCAATGAAACCCCTCAAGATCGAATTCTGCGGCGAGTGGTACGAGGTAGCGCATCCCCACGACTTTCATATCGGGCGCGAGTCGGACCTGGTGATCGACGACAATCCCTACCTGCACCGTCGCTTCCTCCGCATCTATGAGGACTTCGGCATGTGGTGGCTCTCGAACGTGGGCAACCTGCTCTCGGCAACCGTGACTGATGCCACCGGCCAGGTACAGGCCTGGCTCGCGCCCGGCGCGCGCCTGCCGATCGTGTTCCCGCAGATGCAGGTGCTGTTCAGCGCCGGGTCGACCACCTACGAGTTCACCATCTTCTCGGCCGAGGACTACTTCAGTACCGCCTCTGCGATGGCTGGCTCCGGCGGCTCGACCACGATCGAGCCAGTGCAGCTCACCAGCACCCAGCGGCTTCTGGTCGTGAGCCTCGCCGAAGGAGTGCTTCGACAGTCCTCGCCGGGTCGAGGTGAGATCCCCACTTCCGCCGAGGCTGCGGCCCGCCTGCACTGGTCGATGACCACCTTCAATCGCAAACTCGATAACGTGTGCGACAAGCTGGACAAGATCGGCGTGCAGGGGTTGCGAGGAGTCAAGGGCAATCTCGCCACGACCCGTCGCCCGCGCCTCGTCGAATATGCGGTCGCCACTCGGTTGGTGAGCCAGGACGACCTCTACCTTCTCGCAAAGAACGACGCGGATGCGGCAGAGAAAGCTCACGCCGACGCCGCCGGATAACCCGCTGCGCGGGACGGCTCGCCAGCCCATGGGCCGAGGTCCCGATGCAGGCGGGTACCCGACGATTTTTCATCGTGTTAGGTTATTTATATCTGCCGAATCCCGGAGGAATCCGCGGGTCATCGTTGTGGAAGAACCAGCCGTGGGGGGTCACGCGTGAGTGTGCTCGGACGGTGGGTGAAGAGTCGTAAGACCCTCGCATCCGCCCTCGTCATCGCGGTCGTCGCCGGTGTGCCGCTTACCATCGCTGCGTTGCATCCCGGATTCCCGGTTTCCGACGTCGAACTCACCTCCCGTGACGTCTGGGTGACCAACGGGCAGCAGTTGCTCGGCGGGCGCCTCAACCGCCAGATCGATGAGCTCAACGGGTCGGTCGTTGCCTCGAGTGCGAAGTTCGAGGTGCTGCAGGACGGCGACTCGCTCTACATGCACAATCCGGATGCCGGTCGCATCGAGTCCGTCAACCCCGCCTCCACGCAGGTGAGCTCCGCGATCGACGTGCCGAAGAAGTCCGAGGTCGGCTACGGCGGCACGACTCTCATCATCGTCTCGCCGAAGGGTGACCTGTGGGCGGTGCCCTCGGTCGGCGACCTGCAGTTCAACTACGTATCGACGCCCCCGCTCGTGAAGCTCGGTAGGGGTGGACACGCCACGATCACCCAGACCGGCGCCATCATCGCGGTCTCGCCCACGAAGAAGAAGATCTATCGGATGGCCACCCTCGCGACCCCCGCGGTGGTCTCCGACTTCCCCTCCGTCGGCGCCTTCCAGATCTCCGCGGTGGGGGAGGTGGCCGTGATCTTCGACCAGTCCACCAACGAGCTCCTCACCGAGGACGGCTCCACACACAAACTTCCGAAGACCGGCCTGCGACTGCAGCAGGTCGGTGCGAAGTCCGATTACGCCGTCATCGCCGCCGCGGATTCGCTGATGAAGGTCACTCTCGGTTCCGGTTCGGTGCAGACGATCTCCGCCAACGTCACCACCCCGGCACAGGACGCCGACGGGGTCTCCGCTCCCGTCTTCCTCGCGGGCTGCGCGCACGGCGCGTGGGCGACATCCCAAAAATACCTACTCGCCTGTGACGGCCAGAAACCGGTTCGCCACGATATCGAGAAGCCGACCAGAGGCAGCGAACTCGAGTTTCGAGTGAACCGCACGGTCATCGCTCTCAACGACCTGAGCAACGGCAACGTTTGGCTGGTAAACGAGAACATGCGTCTCGTTGACAATTGGGGTGACGTAACCCCGCCAGCTGAGAAGAAGAGCGAGCAGACCGGTGACAAGAAGTCGGCCACGCAGTCCTTCGAAGATACGCTCGCCCAGCGCACCGCGGTGAATCACCCGCCTACTGCGATCGACGACAACTTCGGCATCCGTCCCGGGCGCACGACGATATTGCCGGTGCTCGACAACGACTCCGACCCGGATGGCGACGTGCTGGTGATCTCCGCCTTTGACGCCATCGCGGACTCGACCGGTCACCTCGATCTCATCGACGGCGGCCGCGCGCTGCAGTTCACGCCGGCGGTCGGATTCGTCGGATCGGTCTCCTTCGGGTACACCGTCGATGACGGTCGTGGAGGCACGGCGAGTGCGCGAGTCACCGCTCATGTCGTGCCGGAGAGCAGTAACCAGGAGCCGGTGGAGATCCGCGCCGGTGGGGTGAGCGTCGAGGCAAACCAGACGGTCACCTACAACGTTCTCACCAATTGGCGCGACCCCGACGGCGATGACCTCTACCTCGTCGGCGCTTCACCCAAATCGGGCGACCTGGTGCGGTTCAGCCCGGACGGGTTCGTCACCTTCACGCACCAGACCTCCGAGATTGGCAAGAAGGAAGTTGTCTTCGTGGTGAGCGACGGCCACGGAGCGCAGGTGCAGGGCACGCTCATGGTCGACGTCAAGCCGGCGGGCACGCTCAACCCGGTGGGAACCCCCGACTTCGCGACGGTGTTCACGAATGAGACGGTGGTGGTGAAACCTCTCGACAATGACATCTCGCCCTCTGGCGCCCAGCTGCAGCTCGTCGCCATGGAGGCTCCGACAGGTAAGGGCGTGGCATCGTTCAATTCCGACTCCAAAGAAATCACCTTCAGCTCGTCAGAGGCCGGTGTCTCCTACCTCAAATACACGCTGCAGGCCGGAGCGGCCACGAGCATCGGGCTCGTGCGCATCGACGTGCGCGACAAACCGCAGGACGACTCCCTCCCCCCGGTCGCGGTGAAGGACACTGCGTACCTGCGGGGGGATGAGCCGACGACAGTGTCGGTGCTCACCAACGACGTGAGTCCGAGCGGTCGCGTGCTCGCCGTGCAGTCCATCTCCGTGCCGCCGGAGCTCACGGCGAAGGGTCTCGTCGTCGAGTTGCTCGAGAGCACTCAGATCCGGGTCACCTCGCCTGCCGCTCTCACCGAACAGGTGAGCTTCAACTACACGATCTCGGATGGCGCACACACGGCCACAGCAGGCGTGACGGTCGTGCCCGTGCCGCCCCTCACGAAGCACCAGCCCCCCATCGCCGCGAACGATACTGCGAAGGTGCGCGTGGGGGATGTCACCACCCTCGATGTGCTGGCCAACGACATCCACCCCGACGGCTCTCCGATGACGCTTGACCCCACGCTCGTGACGCTACCGACTGCCGGGCTTGCCTTCGTGAGCAAGAACAAGCTGCGATTCCAGGCGCCCACCGCCGCGGGGGAATACACGGTCGACTACCGGGTGCTTGATCCGTTCGGCGAAACCGCCACCGCCACAGCCACCTTCACCGTGATCGGCCTCGACCCAAAGGGCAACCAGGACCCCACACCGAAGCCGCTCACCGCGCGGGTGCTCGCCGGCGACTCGATCCGGGTGGAGATCCCGCTCGACGGCATCGACCCGGACGGCGACTCCGCCCAGCTGTTGAGCTTCCCCGTCGGGCCGAGTCTCGGCTCCATCGACAGCCAGGGCACAAACTTTTTCATCTATCACTCCTCTGCCGCTGCATCGGGAACCGACTCGTTCAGCTACACGGTCTTCGATGCCTTCGGCGCGACCGGCGATGCCGATATCAAGATCGCGGTGATTCCGCCCCCCCAGACGCTGTCAAACCCGATCGCCGCTCCCGACAGCATCTCGGTGCGACCGGGCCGGGTGGCGCAGGTCGACCTGACGGCCAATGATTCCGACCCACAGGGTGCTCCGATTGCCGTCTCGAAGAAGCTGATCGACGTGCCCAATGGCATCGACGCCTCGGTGGTCAAGGGGCGCTTCCTGGTGGTCACTGCGCCCGACAGCGAGCAGTCGTTCTCGATGCGCTACGAACTCACCAACAACCGTGGCGGCAAGTCCGTGAGTTACGTACTGGTAAAAGTGACCAAGGATGCTCCGATCCTGCCGCCGACAGCCGAGGACATCTCGATCCTGCCAAAGACCATCGCGGGCAAGCAGTCCACCACCGTCGACGTGTTCGACGGCCACGCCTTCAACCCCTCAGGACGTACCGAGGACCTCACGGTCACGGTCGAAGGCCCCAACGCTGGTTCAGCAAAGCTCCTCGAGAAGAACGGTCGCATCGAGGTGACGCCGGGTAAGACCCGGCAGGCCATCGCGTATCGGGTGACCAACGAGAAAGACAAGCTGAGTGCGCTGGCATTCATCCTCGTTCCCGCTGCGGTGTCCAAGGATTTCGACCAGCCACCGACGATCGATCCTTCTCTTCCGGTGCAGTACGTGAGCATGAACGAGACGCGCACCTGGAAACTGAAGGACATCCTCACGGTGCCCTCTGGTCGAGAGGCCCACATCATCGACAGGGCCACGGTGAGCGCTCTTCAGAGCAGCGGTGCCTCCTCGTATGTGGATGCCGACACCATCACCTTCACGCCGTCCAAGGACTATCGAGGCCCCGCATCGGTCAAGTTCACCGTGTTCGACGGCGCGTCGAAGAACGACCCCAAGGGCATCATGGCCAATCTCACCCTCAATATCGTGGTGGGTGACCCGCAGTTTCGTGACACCCCGCCCGAGTTCACGAGCCCGAACGCGCAGGTGGAGGTGGGCGAGACGACCACCCTCGACCTGCGGGCGTCGACCGGGCATCCGAATCCCCAGATTTTGCAGGAGGTGACTTACTCGGACATCACCGGGGCCTCGGCGGGCCTTCAGGCCAGCCTCAGCGGATCGCGGCTCACCCTCACCAACCCGCGCAACGCCAAAAAGGGAAGCACCTACAAGCTTGGCGTGACGCTCAGGTGGGACAAGTTCACGGTGCCGGGCACGATCAACGTCACGGTTGTCGGTTCGAGCCGACCCCTCGCGGTGGCTGTCTCGGACACCTATGAAACGCAACGCGCAGATGGTGCCGTGGTGGCGCATCCGCTGGTGAACGACTCGAATCCGTACCAGAGCACCGGTGAGAAGCTCACGATCGTGGACGCCACAGTG
The DNA here is from genome assembly GCA_043745175.1 of Microbacteriaceae bacterium. GTDB lineage: Bacteria > Actinomycetota > Actinomycetes > Actinomycetales > Microbacteriaceae > Lacisediminihabitans. The sequence continues at coordinate 5,720 of JAYTTG010000307.1, read as the reverse complement.
CAGAACAGCGGCAACCCCGCGGGAATCTCCTTTACGAAGGACTCGGTCACCGTCACGCCGAGCGCCGCCCTCAAGGACGGACGCATTGAGGTCGTCTACACGGTTCAGGATGCCACGGAAGACAAGGATCGCGAGGTCAACGGCACCATTTCGGTTATCGTCAGCGACGTGCCCGACCAGGTGGCGAAGCCGACGCGCACGTCGGCGATCGGTGGCGATGGCAACGCGACCTGGAGGTTCATCGCGCCGGCCTCGAACGGCAAGCCGATCACGTCGTACGACGTGCGGACAACGCCCGGTGGAGCGACCGCGAACTGTACGGCCGGTGCCGACTGCACCGTCTCCGGGCTGGCAAATGGAACCGCCTACACCTTCTCCGCCCGGGCCATCAACATGCACGGGCCGGGCCCGTGGTCCGTCGAGAGCGACCAGGTCACGCCGTATGGCACGCCCGGGACGCCCTCCCCGGCACTCTCCACCGCGAACAAGTGGGCTACCGCCACCATCACGGCAAGTTGGCCCGCCGTGGGAGCGACCGGCGGCATGACCACCTACTTCTGGTCGACGAACTCCGGCAATTCGGGGAACACCACCGGCACGACCGCAACCTTCAGCGGGGGCGCCGGGACCTATACAGTTTCGGTCTATGCCAAGAATGCCGGGGGCAAGCAGGGTGGTACCGGGACATCCGGTGCGCTCTCTGTGCAGAACCAGCCGATACCCACCGCGCCGCAGAACGTGAGCACACCGGCCAATCGCACCGGCGGTGGCACCCTCACCTGGACCTGGAACGCCCCCGCCAACGCGACTCCGGATGCGGCGGGCGATGGCATCAAGTACATCTGGTCTGCGAGCAACGGCGACAGCGGTACGACGTCCAGTCAAAGTGCCGTAATCAGCGTGGGGGATACGACCGCCGACTACTCGCTCACCGTGAAGGCGACGAACAGCGGCGGAACCGGACCTCGCGCCGACTCGGGCTCGACCCACGTGACCAAGTCCTTGAACCCGCGGGTCGCGGTCGCCTGGGGGGCCAATGCCCAGGGCCTCCCGGGATGCGCGACCCAGTACTGCCGCTTCATCAAGATCAATGTCTACGACCTGCCCCCCAACCAGAGCTTCACCGCGACCAACAGCGAGGGACGGTCGACCACTGTCACGACGGACGGCTCCGGGAACGGTTCCGCGCAGTTCTCCAGCTACTACGGCTATCCCAACAACGACGTGACGGTGTCCGCCGGAGGTTACAGCGACACACGCAAGTGGATAAACGCGGAGCAGTAGGGATGCCCGAAAAAGTGACAATGCCCACAATCACGACAAGAGAGCCAGTGATATGCCCGTAACCCAAGAGCAAGCGGCCTGGTTCGCCGATGCTTTCCAGAAGCTCGTCGCGAACATCGACAAGGCGATCGTCGGGAAGAGCACGGTGATCCGGCTGGTGCTCACCGCGCTCGTCTCCGATGGTCACGTGCTGCTCGAGGACTACCCCGGTACCGGAAAGACGGTGTTGGCGAAGGCGCTCGCGAACAGCCTGGACGGTACGACCTCGCGCATCCAGTTCACCCCCGACCTGCTGCCGTCCGATGTCACCGGCGTGCAGATCTACGACCAGTCGAAGGGCAAGTTCCAGTTTCACCAGGGACCGATCTTCGCCTCAATCGTGCTCGCGGATGAGATCAACCGCGCCAGCCCGAAGACCCAGAGTGCCCTGCTTGAGGTGATGGAAGAGGGTGTCGTCACGATCGACGGCGAGGGCCACGGGGTCGGTGCGCCGTTCATGGTGATCGCGACCCAGAACCCGGTGGAGCAGGCCGGCACCTACAAGCTGCCCGAGGCGCAGCTTGACCGCTTCCTGATCAAGACCACACTCGGCTACCCGGACGCCAAGACCGCGGTCGCGCTCCTGATGGACTCGGCGACCCGGGCCCGGGCGTCTCTGGTCACGCCCATCATCAAGCCGGAGTCGATCGTGGCCATGGCAGGCCTCGCCTCCGACGTGTTCGTTGACGAATCGGTGATGCAGTACCTCAACGACATCGTGGAGGCCACCCGCAAGAACCGCGACGTGGTGCTCGGGGTCAGCATGCGCGGGGCAATGGCGCTCGCGCGGGCGATCAAGACCTGGGCCATCACCCAGGGCCGCACCTACGCGACACCCGACGACGTGCGGGACCTCGCAGTGCCGGTGCTGGCGCACCGCATCATCCTCGACCCGGAGTCGGAGTTCGCCGGTGTGAAGGCCGAAGACATCGTGAGCCGAATCCTGCTCGACATCGAGCCGCCCACCTACCGGGCAGCGTGACCGCGCCGCTATGACCCTCTGCCCATGACCCTTTGCCCATGACCACTGTCGCCGCCAAGCCAACGCTCGCTGCGCCTCTTCGGAGGCTCGGCACCCGCGGCATCCGCCTGCTCACCGCCGTGGGCGCGATCGTCGCGCCGCCGGCGAAGGCGACCTGGCGCGCGCTCGCGCCGGTGTTTCGCACGATCACTGCCGCCGGATGGCTCGTGCTCGGGCTCTCTGTGGTGGCACTCGTGCTCAGCGCGGTCTTCGGCTGGCAGGAGTTCACCTACCTGGGCTTCATCCTGCTGGCGTCCCTCGGGCTTTGCGCGGTGTTCCTCTTCGGCCGGGCCTCGTATGGAGTGCTCGTTGAGCTCAACCCGCGTCGGGTCGTCGTGGGGGACCGGGCGATGGGTCGAATGATAGTGACGAACATCGGCACCCGTGGCCTCACTCCCACCCGCATGGAGTTGCCGGTTGGCCAGGCGATCGCTGAGTTCCAGCTGCCCGCGATGAAACCGAAGGATGAGCACGAGGAACTCTTCGCGGTGCCGACCAACAGGCGTGCGGTGATCGTGGCAGGGCCGGCCGAGTCCGTGCGCGGTGACCAGCTCGGTATGCTGCGGCGAGCACTCAAGTGGGCGGATGCAGTTGACCTCTTCGTGCATCCGAAGACCGTGCGCCTCGCGCCCTCGGCCGCCGGCCTGGTGCGCGACCTCGAGGGCCAGGTCTCCAAGAAGATCACCAACAACGACATCGCCTTCCACGCCCTGCGCCCTTATGTGCCGGGGGACGACCGGCGTTACGTTCACTGGCGCACTTCGGCGCGCATCGGCCAGCTCATGGTGCGGCAGTTCGAGGAGACCCGCCGGTCACAGGTGACGATGATCCATTCCTCGCGCAGCGACCTCTATGCCTCGGATGAGGAGTTCGAACTCGCCATCTCGGTCACCGCCTCGATTGCCGCCCAGGTGATCCGCGACGGCGTGCAGATGAACGTCGTGAGCGAGTCTGGCGTCTGGCGTACCCAGACCGTCACCTCGATGCTGGATGCCTCGTGCCGCATCGACCCGGTCGGCCGGGTCTACCCGAGCATCCGTGACTTCGCCCGCGAGCGCACCCGCCGCCTGCCCGCCCCGAGCGTCGTGATGATGATCGGAGGATCGAACATGACGACCGGGGAGTACCGTAGCGTCGAGTCGCTGTTCGGCCAGGACACAGCCCAGGTGGCATTCCACGTGGTGGCCGGAGCCCAGCCGAAGATCGCCTCGGTGGCTGGCCTCACCGTGATCACCGTCGGCGACCTCGCCGACCTCTCCCGGCTGGTGCGGGGGCTCAGCTGATGACCGAGACCTCTCTTTCTCGCCGCGATATCCGCCCGGTCACCGGCCGCACCTGGGTCGACATCGCCGTGCTCCTTGTGCTTGCCGTGCTCGGGGTGCTCGGATTCGAGCCCTCCTTCGGCGGGTACGGCTTTCTCATTGCGGGTCTCGGCGGGCTCGCCCTCGGCGCAGCCACCGGCTTGCTCGCCTTCGTTTTCCGGCTCACCATCATCGCCCTCGTGCTCGTCGCGATCGTCTGCTATTTCCTGTTCGGCACGGCGATAGCGGTGCCCCAACAGGCTCTGTTCGGTGTGCTGCCGACTCTCGCCTCGATCGAGAGCCTCGCGGTCGGCGCGGTCTACGGCTGGTCGGACATCGTCACCCTGCGCACGCCGATCGGGGCTCCCGCTTATATCGCGGTGATCCCGTACTTCGCCACCTGGATCGTGGCCCTCATCTCCACCTCGCTCGCCACCCGCTGGCTCTCGTCACGGCCGCGATCCGCCTGGCGATTCGCGATCACCCTGATCGGTCCGGTCGTGCTGTATATCGCCGGCATCCTGATCGGCACCGCCGTGCCCTATCAGGCGGGTATCCGTGGCGCCGTGTTCGCAGCGCTCGCGCTCGTCTGGTTGGGCTGGCGCCGACCGACCATCACCTCCTCCGGGCCTAACCGCCTCCGCAGTCGCAAGCTCGCTGGCACCGCGATCGTCGTTGCCGGTGCGGTACTGCTGGGTGGCAGCGCCGGATTCTTTTTCGCTCCGCCAAAGGACGAGCGTTTCGTGTTGCGCGAGGAGATCCAGCCGCCCTTCGATCCCCTGGACTACCCGAGCCCACTCTCCGGCTTTCGTCACTACACCAAGCAGGCAACCGATGACCTGCTCTTCACGGTGAGCGGCCTCAAGACCGGAGACACGATTCGGCTCGCGACCCTCGACTCGTACACCGGTAAACTCTGGAATGTGACCGGCCCAAAGACCAGTACGGCTGGCTCGGGTACCTTCAACCTCGTGGGACGCACGCTGCCCGATCCCACCTTCATCACCCCGGTCGTCCGCACGAACGTCACCTTCACGATCGACAGCTACAAGGACTTTTGGCTGCCGAGCGTCGGCTATCCGACCAGCCTCGACTTCACCGCCGGGGCGGCCAAGGCCAGCACGGACAGCCTGAGATACAACGATTCCACCGGAACGGCCGTGCTCACGACCGGACTCGTGAAGGGCGACAGTTACACCATGACCGCCGAGGAGCAGAGGGTGATCTCGGTGGATGACCTGGCCAAGGACCCGACGGCGACCGTCGCACTTCCCCCGGTCGTCGGCAGCCCGGATGTCGTGACCAGCAAGGCGCAGGAGTTCGCCGGCAAGGCGGCGACGCCGATCGCGCAGCTGGAAGCCATCCGTCTCGTTCTCGCACAAAAGGGCTTCCTCAGCCATGGACGTGCCTCCGATCCGGTGGCTTCCCGCGCCGGCCATGGCGCGGACCGCATCGGCGAGTTGCTCGAACGCCCCCAGATGATCGGCGACCAGGAGCAGTACGCCTCGGCATTCGCCCTCATGGCCCGCAGCTTCAACTACCCGGCGCGCGTGGTCATGGGTTTCGCCCCCAAGATCGCAGAGGGGCAGAAATCGGTCGGAGTGACTGGAAATGATGTGACCGCCTGGGTCGAGGTTGCTTTCGACAAGGTGGGCTGGGTGGCATTCAACCCCACGCCGAAAGAGACGGACATTCCACAGGCACAGGTGCCGAAACCGCAGAGTCTTCCGCAGCCGCAGGTGCGGCAGCCCCCGCGATCGGAGAAGAAGAGTGACGACCTGCTCACTCCGGTCGAGCTCGAGAAGCAGAAGAAAGACGAAAAGGGCCTGCTCTTTTCTCTGCCAGGGTGGGTCTACATTCTCGGCCTGAGCGTCCTGATTCCTGCGCTCATGGTGTTCGTGCCGATGCTGATCATCGCTGCGGTGAAACGCCGGCGCGCCCGCCGACGCCGGACGGCCGTGCGCTCGGAGGACCGCGTGGCCGGAGCCTGGGACGAACTGCTCGACCAGTATTCGGAACTCGGCTATTCGGTGATCGGCAAGACCACACGCGTGCACATCGCCGATGACCTCGAG
>JAYTTG010000306.1:0-1612 GCA_043745175.1 Microbacteriaceae bacterium | reverse complement strand
TGAGCCGGCGAGCCCGGAGGAACCCGCCAGCCGACGCGGGGTCAGCGGCGGCGGGAAGCGAGCAGGAACAGAGTCGCCGTCGCCGTCGCAAGCCCCAGTATGACTAAGAGCGGTGCGGCGATCGTGTAGACGAGCACGAGGTTGTAGTCGAAGGCTGTCGTACCGGCAGTGGTGTTGAGCCGGTCCATCCGATCCGCGATGTAACGGACAGTCAGTAGCCCGGCGGCAACGAACACAATGCTGAGCGCCCACAGTCCCATGAGGTAGGGGTCGAATCGCCGGGAAGCAGGCCGATCCTCCCCAGGGTCAGGGTGCTCCGTCCGAAACGGTGAAGGTTCGGCGTCCATGACGGGCATCGGATGCTCAACGAGTTCCGGTACAGCGGTGCGCTCCGGCTCGGCCGACGGTCGTGCATGCACGCTCGGGTCGTAGCCGGGCTGGAAGGCGGGATTGAAGCGGGGGTCGAACCTGCCGCCTGAGGAGATGTCCGTCATGGTGACATTGATCCTAAGCTCCCCCAATGCGACGGTCCCGATTTTCAGGACTTAAGACCCGCGACGCCCCGAAGCGGGATGTTAGGGTGGCCTAAGTTGGGCCTGTTAACACGTGCTGGCTCTCTTATGCGAAGGGGTTCATTTTAGATGAGCTATGTCAAATCCGCTCTTCTCGACGAAAAGGGCTTCGTCATCCTCGATGCGTACGACCAGGCGGCCGATTCCCCGGAGTGGACGAACCTCGAGTTCGTTGATTGGAAGTCATCCGGGGTCACGCGGTTCGCTCCCCTCGCCAGCGCCTTCGGTGAGATCGAGGTCAACGGATTCTGGAACCACACCCCGCCGCGCACCGACAGGGACGGCGTCTGGATTGACTCGCAGGTCGACAAGGCCCCGCGCCTCACCGCCCGCGCAAAGGAGCCGGGTGCCAACATCGGACGCTGCCGCGTGATCGAACTGCAGCCCAACGTGTATTCCGACACCCTCTACAACCTCCACCAGGACGACAACAACCGCCTGAATCCCGACGGCTCCGGCTGGATCGTCCGCGGATTCTTCAACCTTTCGGATGACGCGGAATCGTTCATGACGCTTCGCGAAGACCGCTTCGACCCGACCAACGAGGTACGAATCGCGCTGCCGGCTGGCGCGCAAATAATCGTCGACACTCAGCGCTTCTGGCACGCCGTCTGGCACAAGGGGCCCGAGCCGCGGTACTGCCTTATCACCTCCTGGGAGTCCGGTCAGCAACTCGACACGTACATCGAGAAGTACCACGGCACCAACAGTCACGAGAATCCCCCGCTCGCACCCGAGGTTATCCAGGCCGCCGAGGCCGACGTTCAGCGCCGCCTCGCCGAGCGCGCCGCGGCTCTTGCCTCCCGGGGCGAGACAGACGCGGGTGCGATAGACCCCGAGGCCTAGACCACAACGGTGAGCGGAGGACCCCGGATGATTCACCTCGCCGCGCTCGATGGCCAGGTCACCAGTTGGCTCGCCATGTTCGGCCCGTTCCTGTTTTATGTGATTGTTTGGGGTCTCGTTTTCGCCGGTACCGGCCTGTTCGTCGGCGTCTTCATCCCCTTCATCACCGGGGATTCCCTACTCTTCGCCGCGGG
>JAYTTG010000305.1:0-1612 GCA_043745175.1 Microbacteriaceae bacterium | reverse complement strand
ACAGTACCCCAGCCGCCACGCCCGCATGCTGGTCGCCCCCAAGCTCCCAGCATGATTCCCGCCGGCGTGGTTGCCACCAGAAGCTCAGTCATAGCCGGGCGGCTGCGAGGGGTCGAATTCGCGGGCCGGCCCACCGACGGAAACGGCGAAGGCGAGACCCGAGCCACTCAGGATGTTGGGTTCAGCCGAACACCGACCGTCCCACGGCCGTCACGTCGAGGCGGATGCCCTCGCGCAGCAGCAGCGACACCACCGGTGGGCGCCAGTAGGCCGAGAGCTGCACGGTGGCACTTCGTCCATCGGTCGTGCTCGCCGACTCGAGGCGCAGCGACTCGAATCGGTCGTGCGGCACCGCATCGAGGTACGCCACCACGGCCGACCGCACCTCCGCAGACCGCAGAGTGGGGCGGGGGCCGCTAGCGGTGACAGACACGTCATCGAGGGCAAAGGCCTCCGCGCCGACCAGGGCCGCGCCATCCGCGAGCGTGAAGAGCCGTTTGCGCTCCAGATAAAGCGAGGTTGCGGCGACGACCAGCAGGATGAGCACCAGCGAGAGGAAGCCGTAGAAAATCGTGAGCGGCAGGAGGGAGCCCTCCTCACCCTTCAGCCGCTCCAGCCGTGCTCTCACTGCGCACCCCAGAACCGCGAGACCTGTTCGGTCGCGGTCGATCTGAGCGGGACAGTCACTGGCCCGCCGATAGTGAGGGCGGACGGCACGAGCGGGAGGCCGACAGAGACCTCAACGGTGATCGTCACGATGCCGCGGCGCCGAAGGCAATCGACGGGGCGGGGTGAGCAGGAGATTGCCACGCTCGCCTCCGAGGGATCGAGCCCGTAGTCGGCGAGCGCGAACCGGATTGCCCGCTCGGCCTCGGCCTCCGCATCCCGGGTATCCGGCGCCTGCACATAGACTCGCGCGGCGTGGCGCGCCGCTCCTTCCACGGCGAGCGACCCGGCTTGCAGCGCCGACATCGTGAGCATGAGGTAGACCATCGGCAGTAACAGGATCATGCCGGCGGTGACGAACTCGAGCGAGGCGGTGCCCACTTCGTCGGCGACCTTTCTACGGAAGAGTCTCCACTGCTGCATGGCCGCTCACTTCCAGCCCGCCTTCGAGACCGAACAGGCCGATGAGCGGCAGCGGTGTCCGAACGGTGACGATCGCTGACGGGTGACCGAGGTACCGGCCATAGGTCGCCGTTACGTCGGCCGCATAGCCGGGCCCGATGGTCGTGGTGATCAGGTCGCGGGAGCGGGCCACACCTTCGCCGAGCGAGCTATCGGCGAGCGCCGCGAACCGGGCGCCCTCGGATGCCGCGTCCAGCACGGTATTGCGGATGTGCAGCGCGAGCCCCAGCTGGATTACGGAGAGGGTGAGCACCGTGAGCAGTGCTCCGACCATCACGAATTCGGCTACGGCAGACCCTGCATCCTCTCGCAAGATCGATCTCAGATAGTGCACGGTAAGCGCCCCTGACGGATCAGAAGGCGGTGACACGCTGGATCGCCTGCTGGAACACCGCGCTGAGCGCGGGCCCGGCAAGTCCCCAGATGATGATGACGAGCCCGGCGGTCATGAGGGTGATGAGCACCCAGCCCGGCACATCCCCAC
>JAYTTG010000304.1:0-1614 GCA_043745175.1 Microbacteriaceae bacterium | reverse complement strand
CGGACCAACCAGGTTGTCGAGCTGATCCGCCGTGTACCGGTCCTGCTGATCTGGATAGCTGGACGGGCGACTCTCCTGCGCCGCAGACGGAACCGCCTCTGCTACGGTAACGAGCGAGAGTACCGCGAACATCGCAAACGATCGACGGATCATGGTGCCACTCCGGGTGAAGACAGGTACGGTCCTGTCTGCCGAAGACAAAGCATACCCCGTGCCCTATGCAATCGCATTGCAGGACAGGCACTTAGCCCACGTCACCCGGTGTCGGATTCCCGTTTTCAGGACACCGCGTTGCCCAGCGAGGACAGTGGCTCCCGCCGTCGCCGTGACAGGATGCCTGCGCTGAGGAGCGCGATCAGCACGCCAACTGGCGACGGCTCGAGCAGCGTCATGCCGAAGTTGTACGCCGGATTCCTGTACATGTCCGCGAAGTGCGCCATCTCGGTCCGGGTTTTTTCGATTTCCGCCGCAGACGCGCCGCGGTCCTCCGCCGCCTTGATCGCCGCCGCCCCGTACTTTTCCGCGAAGTCGGGCAGGAAAGCGCGGTAGACAACCTGCCAGGTCGCCGCATAGCAGATGGATGCGATCAGTGCGATCAGAAGACCAACCCGGGCCGCTGGCCAGAATCGCACGGTCCCCCCGAGCACGGTATCGCGGTACGAGCGAATGCCGAAATGGATCAGGACAAAGCTGAGCAGCATCGTCGTGTAGCCGATCAGCATACCGACGCTGCCACCGAAATCCATGCCGAGCAGCTTGGCACCGCCGATGGTCACGACCATCAGGGCCGAGAGGATGCCGCCCGCGATCAGGCCATACTTCAGGATTGTGTTCTTCATGTGCGCTCCGTGGAAGGGGATGAGAGCGCCACGCTACGTCGCCTGGCCAATGGGCGGAGTCACCCATCCGTATGATTTTTGCAAAACCGGGCGAAAATCACCCCTTGGGATGACGCTACGGGAGCAGGCCTGCATTCTGTCCGGCCCTGATGGCCTGCGTCCGTCGCCGTGCCCCGAGCTTCTCGAACAGCCGGCTGCAGTGTGTCTTGACGGTGTTTTCGCTGACGAAGATGCGCTCCGCGATCTCGCGGTTGCTGAGCCCGGCCGCCATCAGACACAGAATCTCGAGCTCGCGCTTCGTCACGCCCAGCGCGTCGCGGCGCGCCGCATCCACAGCGAAGGGCTCGGCCGTGCTGACCGCGGTCGGGACCTCGCGCACGACGATCCGCTCCGGCCGACCGGTGAGCGTCGCACCGAGCCACAGCCCGAGCGTCACGAACACGATCGCGATCAGGCCGCCGTAGATCTCAAACGAATGCGTCAGTACCAGATAGCGATACTCCACCAGGTTCAGCACCACGATCAGCGCTCCGCAAACTGCACCGTACAGGAGTGCGTGCTGGAGTATGGATCGGACAGGGCTGGGCGCGTCGCTGGGCATGGTCACGGAAAGCTCGGGTCGGCGGCGTCGCGGCGAAAGGCCGTCTGCCCTCAGCGCGTCATCTCCACGCCTGCTGATTCGGCAAACTGCTCCTGCGCACAAGACGCCGTGCCGGCTCGGTGCCGGTACGTACCCGACGACTCGAGGTCCCACCCGGTCGCGTCCTCGAGATAG
>JAYTTG010000303.1:0-5868 GCA_043745175.1 Microbacteriaceae bacterium | reverse complement strand
GCCGCGGACGGTGTCGTTGTCGTTCATGGTGTGAATTCTCATCACCCCTCAGGAGCGTGGCAAGCCCTTTCAGATACATTCCTTCCCTGATTTTTTTTCGGACTTCCGGAACAGGCGGTGATCAGGCCCTGTCGCGGGGCGCCCGGTACACTGAGGCCGCACCCGCGGGAGTGGTGAAATTGGTATACACGCAGGTTTTAGGTACCTGTGCCGCAAGGCGTGAGGGTTCAAGTCCCTTCTTCCGCACACCGTCCTACGCTGTTTGACCCAGCCCAGCCGTGCAGCCATCGGCTACCCTGTCACCAACCGACGACTGGAGTACTTCGCCTTGCTGCACACTGCGCTCATCCCGTGGCTCGACCCGACCCTGTTGATCCACCAAGCCGGACCGTGGGCTCTTCTGCTCGTCTGCGCCATCATCTTCGCCGAGACCGGCCTGCTCATCGGGTTCATTTTCCCGGGTGACACTCTTCTGCTCATCACCGGGCTACTCACCTTCACGGGCACCATCCAGATTTCTGTCTGGTGGGTCGCGCTCGCTATCGGGCTTGCCGCCTTCCTTGGGGGCGAGGTCGGCTACTACATCGGCAAGAAGGCTGGACCCCGCATCTTCGAGCGTAAGGAGACTGGCCTGTTCAGCATCGCGAATGTGAAGCGCACCAACGCATTCTTCGAGCGCTTCGGAGGCTTCGCGGTGATCCTCGCCCGTTTTGTACCGATCGTGCGCACCTTCGCACCGATTGCGGCGGGCGTCGGCAAAATGAACTATCGCAAGTACTCGCTCTATAACGCTATCGGCGCGTTCATCTGGGGCACCGGCGTGACGACGCTCGGCTTCCTGCTCGGCAACATCAAGCCCGTCGCCGACTTCGTGATCAAATACGTGGATGTTGTACTCCTCGCCGTGGTTCTCCTCACTCTCATTCCAACGGTCTTCCATGTCGTCCAGGCATCGCTCAAGGCTCGAAAGGCCGCCAGAGAGGCCAACGGCCAGCCGGCCGTCATTCCGACTGATGTCGACGTGACGATCGATCGCAAGTATTTTGACCAGAAAAAGGATTGACGACTGAGGGCCACAGCCCCCCTTGCAACTCTGGCGCCAGATTGCGCGACGAGCCTGGTCACGGAGCGGCGGTGCGCTTCTCGAGGCGCACCATCGCATCGTGGGCGGATCGCCGCACTTCCTTCTCGTCATCCTTGAGCAGGTGCGTGAGAGCCTCGACGTGACTCATATCCCCGACCTCGCCTAGCGCGCGCGCGGCAGCACCGCGCACCCGGGCGACCTCATCCGTCAACAGCGCAGCGAGCGCCTCCCGCTCGTCGAGACGGCGCAGAAAGACCACGCGGGCGCACATTTCCCGCACCCTCCACGCTCGGTCGCCGAGTCCGCGATGTACTGCGGATGCCGCGGTGGCGGCCCATACGAATGTGAGTGCCCGAGCTCCCCAGACCTCCGGCCAGTAGAGCGGCGGCGCACCATCAAGCACGCCCTGGGCATGTCGGCCGCCGACGACCAGAAGAAACTCCTCGCCCTCATTGCCCCCCATGAGCAGCGAGGCGCAACGATCGACGACCGCCTGCTCGCCGAATCGGGCAACAGCTGCGGTGATGCGATCCCCGGGGGAATCATCAATCTGGATGGTGAACTCGGATTCGGAAGCCATAAGGGTCTCAAGGGTACCGTTCCCGCTCTCTCGACCACGCGAGGAGTGGCTCAGCCCCAGACGGTCAGCCCGATGAGTGCGAGGTTGAGCGCGACGACGAGCACGACGATGAGCAAAAGGGCCAAGCGCATCGGCCGACGGTTGACCTGCTCCGCCATCACGTTCGGGTCGTTTGTCAGCCTCAGCAGAGGAACAAGGGCAAATGGGATGCCGAAGCTCAGGAACACCTGGCTCACGACGAGCGCCGCGGTCGGGTCGATTCCCGCGGCGAGAAGGGCGACAGCGGGCACCAGGGTGATCAGGCGACGCAGGAAGACCGGGATGCGGCGCTTGAGCAGTCCAGACATGATCGTCGCGCCCGCATAGGTTCCGACGGACGTCGACGCGAGACCGGAGGCGAGCAGCCCGATGGAGAAAACAAGCGCGATCCCCGGTCCGAGGGAGGCTCCGATTGCCGCATGTGCGCCCGAGATCGTGTCAGTGCCGTCGATGTTCCGCAGGTTCACCGCGGCGAGCAGGAGCATCCCAATATTGACGATCCCGGCGATACCGAGTGCGACGATCACGTCCAGGCGGGTCGTGCGCAGGATGAGACGCCGCGCCTCCGGAGTGGCTGAATGACCGTGACGATCGCGGGCGAGAGCGGAGTGCACGTAGATGGCGTGCGGCATGACTGTCGCGCCGAGCATGCTCGCCGAAAGGAGCACGGATCCCGTGCCATCGAATCGCGGAATGAGACCGTCGAGCACCGCGAAGCCGTCCGGTGGAGTAATGAATAGCCCGGCGAGGAATCCAATCGCGATGATCGCAAGCAGGCCGATGATCACCGTTTCAAAGGGCCGCTGGCCGTACCGCGACTGCAGGGCGAGCAGTCCCGTCGAGACGGCGCCGACTATGAGACCACCGACGAAAAGGGGAAGCCCGAAGAGTAGGTTCAGGGCGATGGCACCGCCGATGACCTCGGCGAGATCGGTGGCCGCAGCAACGAGTTCCGCCTGCACCCAGAACAGTCGGCGAGCGGTGGGCTTGAGCCGATCGCCCAGGAGTTCCGGCAGGGTGCGTCCACTCACCAGGCCGAGCTTGGCTGACTGGTACTGCACCAGCCCGGCTATCAGGTTCGCGACCACGAGCACCCAGACCAACAGGTAGCCGTAGCGTGCGCCCCCGGTGAGGTTTGCCGCAACGTTGCCGGGGTCCACGTAGGCGATGGCCGCCACAAAGGCGGGGCCGAGAAGGAAGAGACCCCGAGCCGCCGGGCGGGTGCTGCGGGCGGTGGTACTCACCCCAAAATTCTACGTGGGCTGACCTAACAGCAATTCACGAACGAGCGGTATCAGAGCCTCGAACGCGCGACGGCGATGACTGACGGCGTTCTTCTCATCCTGGTGCAGTTCCGCCACCGAGAGGCTGTATCCGGTGGGTCTGAACACGGGATCGTAACCGAAGCCGCCTCCGCCAATCGGTTCGAGCAACACGGCTCCTGGCCAACGACCGAGCACGACGGTCTCACGGCCGTCAGGCAGCACGAGTGCCGCAGCGCACACGAACTCGGCGCTGCGATCCTCCGCCTCCTGCAGGTTGGTGACGAGCAGTCGCACGTTGTCCGCGTCGTCCCTGGTGCCCGCGTACCGCGCCGAATGGATGCCAGGGGCACCCCCGAGCGCCGCCACCGCGATCCCCGAGTCGTCGGCAATCGCCGCGCAACCGGTGTGTGCGTATGCCGCCCTCGCCTTGATCAGCGCGTTCGCTTCGAAGCTGTCGCCGTCCTCCACAGGCTCGGGCCCGTCATAGGCCAGAAGGTCGAGCCCATCCAGCCGCGCGCCAAGAATCTGCCGCAGTTCTGCGACCTTGTGCGCGTTATGGGTGGCGAGTACCAGGGGGACGAGCGCACCGTTCATCGGGCCACGCTCTCCACCTGCAACGCCGAGAGTTGGAGTGTGGTGAGATCGGCTGCGCCGCCAAGGGCGAGATCGAGTAGAGCATTCAACTCCGTGCGATCGAATGGCGCGCCCTCGGCCGTTCCCTGGACCTCGACGAAAAGGCCACGGCCGGTGACGACGACGTTCATGTCGGTCTCGGCACGCACATCTTCCGTGTAGGCGAGGTCGAGCATCGGAGTGCCGTCGACGATGCCGACGGAGACCGCCGCGACACTGTCGATGAGGGGTTTCGCGTTCTGCCCGATGAACTTCTTGCTTCGGCCCCATTCGAGGGCATCGGCGAGTGCGACATATGCCCCGGTGATTGCCGCCGTGCGGGTTCCACCGTCGGCCTGCAGTACATCACAGTCGATGACGATGGTGTTTTCTCCGAGCGACTTCATATCGACGACGGCACGCAGCGATCGGCCGATAAGACGGGAGATCTCGTGAGTGCGTCCACCGATTCGCCCCTTCACCGATTCGCGATCCATACGGTCGTTGGTGGAACGGGGAAGCATCGAGTACTCGGCGGTGACCCAGCCCTTGCCCTTCCCGGTCATCCAGCGGGGAACTCCGTTGGTAAACGAGGCCGTGCAGAGAACCTTCGTGCGTCCGAACGAGATGAGAGCGGATCCCTCGGCTTGGTCACTCCAACCGCGTTCAATGGTGATCGGTCGCAGCTGGTCGAGCGAGCGGCCGTCTGCGCGGGGTCGAGTCGTACTCGGGTCTGTTGCGCTCATGGGGTGTCGTCTTTCTGGTTGAGAGTGGGCAGGGAGAGTGCACCGGTTTCCACGAGTTCGACCGTGGATACCTCCGGCCCGAGAAATCGGCGCGCGAGGCGAGTGAAGTCGTCGGGCGAGTCGCCTGTCGCGACGAATGTGTGGATGGGCGGAGTGGCTGGGCCCCGTTCGATACCGTGCTTCACGAGGGTGCGATACACGTCGAATGCGGTCTCCTCCGCGCTCGAGACGAGCGTGACATCCTCGCCCATCACGTATTGGATGGCGGCGGACATGAGGGGATAGTGGGTACAGCCGAGCACGAGGGTGTCGACCCCGGCGTGCTTGAGCGGTGCAAGGTAGTGCTCCGCGACCTCGAACAGTTCCGGACCACTTGTGACGCCCGCCTCCACGAATTCCACGAAACGCGGGCATGCCTCGCTGAAGAGCGAAAGGTGCGGGGCCGCTGCGAACGCGTCGTCGTAGGCACGGGAGCCGATGGTGCCCGCCGTGCCGATCACCCCAACCCGACCGTTGCGTGTCTGCCGCACTGCCGCTCGCACCGCCGGCTGGATCACCTCGACCACCGGGATGCCTAGGGCCTGGGTATAGCGCTCGCGGGCATCCCGCAGCACGGCCGCCGAGGCCGTGTTGCAGGCGATCACGAGCATCTTCACGCCCTTGGCGACGAGGTCATCCAGCACTTCGAGGGTGTAGCGGCGCACGTCCGCGATGGGCTTGGGCCCGTAGGGCGAGTGAGCGGTGTCCCCCACATAGAGAAGCGATTCGTGCGGCAGTTGGTCGATCACCGCTCGGGCGACCGTGAGTCCGCCGACGCCGGAGTCGAAGATTCCGATCGGCGCATCGTCCATAGGCACTGAGTTTACGCGGGCCCGTGCGACCCGGTTGCCGATATACCGTGTGCTAAAGACCGGTGCGATGACGCTCCTGGTCAACCACCTGCTCCCGGTCGCTCAGTCGGCGCAAGCCGGCGAGCGGCTGAGCCATACGGAAGTTTCCACGGATCACGGGTTCCACCCGATCGAGAAACGCCCAGTAGCCGGCGGTGACCGGGCAGGCATCCGGTCCGAGCCGCACCTTCGGGTTGAACCTGCAGCCTCCGCAGTAGTCCGTCATCTTATTGACATAGGCGCCGCCGGCCGCGTACGGCTTGGTCGCGACGATGCCGCCATCGGCAAACAGGCTCATGCCCACGACATTCGCTGGCATCACCCACGGGGTGCCGTCCACGAACATTCCGATGAACCACTCGTTCATCTGCTTGGGGTCGTAGCCGCGCTGCAGCGCCCAGTTGCCGATGATCATGAGCCTCTGGATGTGGTGAGCCCAGCCGTGCTCGCGCACTCCGCCGATCGTCTGGCTGAGGCAATTGGCCTCGATCGCAGATGCCTCGAGCTCGAGCAACTCGCGAGGGATCGGCGCCGTCGCACCGAGGGCGTTGCGGCTCACATAATCTTCCCCGAGCCGCCAGTACAGGTGCCAGACCCAGTCCCGCCAGCCGCAAAGCTGACGCACGATTCCCTCCACGCTGCCGATCGGAGC
>JAYTTG010000302.1:0-5874 GCA_043745175.1 Microbacteriaceae bacterium | reverse complement strand
TGCGGCATTGTCGGCATCGTTTCTTCGGAACCCGCCAACCAACAGGTCTACGACAGCCTCCTCCTCCTGCAACACCGGGGCCAGGATTCCACCGGCATTGCCACGGCCGAGGGACGCACCTTCCATATGGTGAAGGCGAAGGGCCAGGTGCGCGAGGCATTCCGCACCCGAGACATGCGCTCTCTGCCCGGCAACATCGGTCTGGGTCATGTGCGCTACGCCACCAAGGGCAACGCGGCGAATGAGGAAGAAGCCCAGCCGTTTTACGTGAACGCGCCCTACGGCATCGTGCTCGTGCACAACGGCAACCTCACCAACACGCGGGAACTCACCGAAGAGCTCTTCAACATCGACCGTCGGCACCTCAATACGAGCTCCGACACCGAACTGCTCGTCAATGTGCTCGCGCATGAGTTGCAGGAACAGGTGACGGGCCTCGACCTCGATCCCGCCCAGATCTTCGCCGCAGTCGAGCGGGTGCACGAACGCGTCGAAGGCTCCTACGCCACGGTCGCACTCATCGCCGGCTACGGGCTGCTCGCGTTCCGCGATCCCTTCGGTATCCGTCCGCTCGTGCTCGGAAAACGGGCGCGCGGATTCGTCGGCGACGACTGGATCGTGGCATCCGAATCTCTCGTGCTCGAGAGCGGCGGCTATGAGATCGTGCGCGATATCGCTCCCGGTGAGGCGGTCTTCATCGCTCTCGATGGGGAGATGACCTCACAGCAGTGTGCGAAGAATCCCTCGCTCGTGCCGTGCTCATTCGAGTATGTCTACCTCGCGCGCCCCGACTCGATCATGAATGGCATCTCGGTCTACGATGCTCGCCTACGCCTCGGTGACCGGCTCGCCGACACGATCGCCCGGTACACGCCCCTCGGAGACATTGACGTTGTCATGCCGATCCCCGATTCCTCGCGTCCGGCCGCCATGCAGGTGGCGCAAAAGCTCGGGATCGAATACCGCGAGGGCTTTTACAAGAATCGCTACATCGGTCGCACGTTTATCATGCCCGGGCAGGCCGAACGTAAGAAATCGGTGAAGCAGAAGCTCAATGCCATGGGCTCCGAGTTTCGCGGCAAGAACATTCTCATCGTCGACGATTCGATCGTGCGCGGCACCACTTCCAAGGAGATCGTGCAGATGGCCCGCGAGGCTGGCGCGAACAAAGTCACCTTCACCTCTGCCGCGCCGCCGGTGCGCTTCCCTCACGTGTACGGCATCAACATGCCATCACGAGAGGAGCTCATCGCCCACAATCGAAAGATCGGTGACATCACCAGGGAGATGGGATCCGATTACCTGATCTACCAGGAGGTCGCTGACATGCAAGCGGCCATTCTCGAGGGCTCGAACGTCACGGCCCTCGAGATGAGCTGCTTCACGGGCGACTACGTCACCGGCACCGTGACCCCGGAGTATCTCGCCTGGGTCGAGCGCACGCAGCTCAGCTGAGGTAACGAGGGGTTCGCCGCCTCTGGTGCGCTCACCGTTCGGTGCCGACGCTGCGCGGGTTCTTCACGTGCGCCCCCTTCCCCCTTTCCGCCCCGCTCCCCGCTCCCCGCTTTCCTCTCCCGCTCCCCCGCGGGAGGGATTTTTGCTCGATCAGCACCGAATGGAGGGAGATTTTCCGTCAAACGGTGGATTTCCCTCCCTCGCTGCGGAGGGCAGGCGACGGTTCCATCGCCGCTGCCGAGGAGGCGCCGATATGGGTGCGCGCACGACCTACGATCACGATGATGCCCACCGCGGTAGCGAGGAACAGGGCGAACGAGACCGTCGAGGTCGCGGCATCCGGATGCACGATTGATTCGCCGGAGAGCGCCTGCACGGTGAGCACGGCCGTTATCCCGAGGTAGAGCCCTGCGAGCACCACGAGGATGCCGAACCGGGCGCGTACATCACGCAATGCGGGCAGACGGCGGCCGAGCAACTCGATGAGCAGCGCCACGAGGGGAATCACCTGTATCGCATGCATCCCGACGAAGTGGGGGATGCGCAGGTCGCCGGCAACGGTGCTCCAACCGAGCAGCGGGAGGCCCGGCCCCCCGTCACTGAGCCCGACGGTGTGGGCGCCAGCGATGCCCTGGAAGTTCGACAGCTGGGCCGCCGTCGGGCTGGTCATGAGAAACGCGAGGCCCATCCCGATCACCGCGATGACAAGGCCGGAGCGGATGGCGAAGCTGCGCGCCGGGTCACCGAGATCCGCGCGGAACAGCAACACGGCCACGAGGATGGTGGCGGCCCAGACGATCACGATCGACACCGCCATTGTGCTCCAGAGTGCCGCCGAGAACGGGGTGGCCACGTTGAAGTGACTCGTCGTGTCGGCGAAGGCTGTTCCGTAAATCACGATCATCTCCACCGCGAGGAATACGGCAATGACCGTTCCAGCCCACCAGGCGAGTCGGCGAGCACGCGGGACCTGGGCGAGCAACCAGGCCAACGTCACGCTATAGATGAGCACGGAAAGTGCGAATTTGAGCGGCTTCGCCCAGAGCGGCATCCCGGTGATCGTGCGGGGGTCGACCAGCAGAGCAACCAGGGCGATCGCGACGAGCGCCATCATGCCGAATGAAAGCCAGAACAGCGGACGGTGCCACCCGAAGCGGAGAACGGAGGGCGCGTTGATGGTGTGGGTCATGGTGGTCATTTCTCCTTCAGGAAAATCGTTGCGAGGTGATGTGCTCCTGGGCTGCACGGCGCAGTCCGGAGATCAGGGCGTCGCCGAGCACGGTGCCGACCACGACGGTTTCGGCCTTGGCTGCGCGATCGGGGCGCGACTCGATCTCGTCAAGGTCGGCGGCGGCGATGAGAAGCGCGGCCCCGGCGTATCGGGCGAACCAGCCCCGGTCATCCGTCTGCCCGACTCCGCGGAAGGCGGAGAGCACGCGTGCAGAAGCAAGGCGCCCGGGGTTGCTCGGCGAGACGTGCCAGCCGAGGAGCAACTCGTCGATGCGGTCAAGGTCTGCCGGGTCGAGATCGCCGGGCGCGATGGCCACGGACACGGAGTGCTGAGCCACCGCGAAGGTTTCGGGTAGCGAGGCATCCGAATCGATGACTTCGAGCACACTGCGGGCGGATGCGACACTGAGTCCACCGACGTCGATGAGCGCGCGGATGAGACGGAGGCGATCGAGGTGCGTGCTGTCGTAGCGAGCTTGGTTGGCCGTCTCGCTCTCGCCCGCCGGCAGCAGCTTCTCGCGCAGGTAGTACTTGATCGTCGCCACGGGGATATCGCTGGTGGTGCTGAGCTCGGCCATTCGCATACGGATAGTATAGCTATCCGATAGTGAAGCTATCTAGTTTATCTGGTTTCGCCACCGCGAGGGCATCTCCCGCGCGGCAGCCGGCGAGAGCTTTGCGAAACCCTGGTCTGGCCCGGTTGGTGTTGGTGCCAGTCAACTCGAGATCGGTGTGGGGCAGAGTGGGTCGAACACCTCATCGTTCGAAAGCATTTTTTTGAACCGTGCGATCTTGACCGTTTGGATACGCGCGCACACCCAGTCAGTTCTCCACCCATTACGGGCCAGTCCTGTTCCTCTCGCGAATTGCCTGCGCTTTGAGCGCAATGAGCGTCAGGAGGCGGGCTCGTCGGGCAGCGGGTCGACCGTGGTGTGCTCGGCCAGTGCGGTGCGGGCGCGCCGCTTGAGGCCGACATCCAGCACGATTGCGATGAGGGCTCCCATCACAACTCCTGCCGGCACACCGAAGATCAGGAAATAACCGAAGAGAGCGCCGAAACCCACCTTCGGGTCAGACGGAAACGATGCCGTGAGGATGAAGGTGGCGACAGCCCCGAGCCCCGCTCCGATGATCAGGAAGCGAGAGTACCGGGGGATCCGCCGCACCGTCACCTCGGTCTCGACCGTCGACCGGGAGGGTCCGTGCGGTTCGGGTTGCGCCCCGGTGTCGAACTGAGGGTCGGTGTCAGGCTCAGGGGTCATGTTTCCATTGTCCCTGACGGCTCCGGGGTGTCCGCCCCTGCCCAGTCGAGGGGCAGGTAGGCCGAGAGATCAGCGCGGGATCCGGATGCCGCGATCCGGCCGTGCTCGAGGGCGTGGGCCCACGCGGTACCGCCGGTCGCGATGGCGAGCCAGGTGAGCGCGTCGGTCTCAACGACGTTCGGCGGAGTTCCGCGGGTATGGCCTGGGCCCTCTATGCACTGCACGGCACCGAACGGCGGCACCCGCACCTCCACGGAGTTGCCAGGGGCGCCTTCCGCCAGCACCTGCAGAAGGTAGCGCACGGCCGTCGCCTCGGTTTCGCGGTCGGCAACGGTCGCGAGCGCCCGTTTCACGGCTTCACGGCCAGCGGCATCCGTAATGCGGGCTCTAACCATGCTTCTACGCTACTCGGGGTTAGCGCACCTATTCAGGTACGAACGCCGGCCTTCGCGGGCGGCGGCTCACGACGGCAGCCGCAAGCCCGCCGAGCATCATCGCCCCGCCGATGAGTTCACTCGCCGTCGGGTTCTCTCGGTACACGACCCAGGCGGCGAGGATTCCGATTACCGGCACGAGCAAGGTAAATGGCACGACGGCACCGGTCGGGTAGCGGGCGAGCAGGGAATTCCAAATCGTGTAGGCCACGAGAGAAGCCGCGACCGCGGTGTAGACCGTGCTGAGAATCGCGGCGAGCGACAGATGCGTGAGCGAGTATCCCACGGCCTGCGGTCCATCCACCAGCAACGCCAGGCCGAGGGAGGGGACGGGCACCACGAGTCCCGACCACACCACAAGCGAGAGTCCGGATGCCGCGCGCGCTCGCCGCGACAGCACGTTGCCAATAGCCCAGGACAGCGCTGCGAGCAGAGTGATCACGAGCGGGAGCCAAGGCGCCGCGTAGGTGTGCCCGACCACCACGACGGCGAGGCCGATCATGCCGATCACGATCCCCACGAGCTGTCGGCGGGTGGGGTGCTCACGCAAAAGCAGGGATGAGACGACCACTGAGAACACAATCTGAGTCTGCAGCAGGAGCGAGGCGAGGCCCGGCGGCATCCCAAGCGACAGCGCGAGGTAGAGAAGCGTGAACTGGCCGAGGCTGAGGAAAGCCCCGATGAGCATGATGTTCCGCCAGCCGATGGCCGGTGGCCTGATGAAGAAGACTGCCGGGACGGCCACCAGCACGAACCTCATCGCGAGGAAGACGAGCGGCGGTACCTTGGTGAGTCCGAGGTCGATGGCCACGAAGTTGAAACCCCAGAGCACCACCACCAGCAGTGCGAGGAGAGTGTGGCGCGGGGTCATCCCCTCAGCTTGGCAGGTGCGGCCGACCCTGCTTCACCGCGGGCGGCGACGCAGCTGGAACGGCCCCTTCGCTGTCGATGCGTCCACGACTTTTCCACCCTGGAGGATGTCGACCTCCCCTGCCGCGACGAGCCGCCGTGCCGCGCGCCGGGCCGGCTCCGCGAGACCCTGCCAACGGTCCGCACCGACAGCCCGGGCGGCATCCGCGACGAGGATGGTGGTGCCAGCGGGGCGGTCGGCGAGCAGTGCGAGGATCGCGGCTTCGAGCATCCGGTCGCTCTCGGCCACTCCTCGACCTCTGCAGGCGTCAGAGCAATAGCGCACGGCCTCCCAGTCGCGCGCCCATTTTGCCCGCCACTGGATGCGGCGGCCGCAGGCGACACAGAACTTGTCGACCGGCGCTGTCGATTCGGTGGGTCGCTGTCGGTGGGCCATGTAGCCCAGTCTGCCCGGCGTTACTGGGCATTCGAGCCGGGAATTCGGGCCTGGCAATCGCACCGGGCAATCAGGCCGATGGGCAGCGCGGCGGGTCGGTACGCTTGCCCAGTGAGAATCCTCGTCCTCGGTTCCGGTGCTCGCGAGCATGCCATCATCACCGCCCTCCTGCGTGAGGCCGACGATC
>JAYTTG010000301.1:0-1619 GCA_043745175.1 Microbacteriaceae bacterium | reverse complement strand
TCGTACCCGTAGGCCTGGCGAGCGAGGATGAGCAGTGAGGTGGGGAACCGCGTCTGCACGACAGACTGTTCGTCAGCAAAATCGAGCACAAGAGAGTTGTCGACGAGGCTGTGGACGGCTTCATCTCCCACTCCGGTGATGGCCGATCGCCGGGTGCCGGGGTCGACCGACGCGAGGGCCGTGAGTACTTCGCTCGTGCTGCCCGAGCGGGTGATCGCCACGACGCGGTCGTAGTGACGGCCCGGCTTCCACTCCGAGGCGTAGGCGGCATCCGTCTCGCCGAGCCCGGCCTGCTCACGCAGCGAGGCGAGGGACTCGGCGACGAATGCCGAGGTGCCGCAGCCGAGGAACAGCACACGTTCGCCGGGAAGGCCGAAAGCCGAGCGGTCCTGCTCGAGCAGGGCCTTGGCCCATACCGCCGGCTGGCTCTCGATCTCTGCGCCGGTAATACTGCTGGTGCCGCTCATGGGATGCCTTCGTTCGGTGATTTCGGGCCGATTGCCCAACGATTTCTCCAATGGTGAGTCCCGAAGTGTTCATATGACAAGAAAACCGCCTGAGTCGCTCAGTTTGACTGAGCGCTTGATGGATCCGCACCCTGATGACCGCCCGGCTTGGCACAATGTGGCCATGGAATCTCCCGACTGGACCGCGCTCGCCGCCCTCCCACTCACCGCCTGGACGCCGCGATCCCAGCTCTCGGCGCGCGTGACCGCGGTGCCCCGGGCGCGCGTACCGGCCATCGACATCCACAATCACCTGGGGCGCTGGCTCAGCGACGGCAAGTGGATGATCGACGACGTCGACGCGCTGCTTACCGTCATGGACGACCACAACGTCGAGACGATCGTGAACCTCGACGGAATGTGGGGCGACGAGCTCGAGGCCAACCTCGACCGCTACGACCGGGCGTATCCCGGCCGCTTCCTCACCTTCTGCCAGCTCGACTGGGCGCTTCTCGCCAAACCGGACGGCGAGCGGATGCTCGGGGAGTCCCTCGACGACAGCACAGAACGCGGCGCCCGTGGCCTCAAGGTCTGGAAAAACCTCGGTCTTACCGTGCGCGACGCCTCCGGCGCCCTCGTGCTGCCGGATGACGATCGCGTGGTGCGCGTCCTCGCTCACGCGGGTGAACTCGGCCTGCCGGTACTCATCCACGTAGCCGATCCCCAAGCTTTCTTCGATCCCTTGGACGAGCACAACGAACGCCTCGACGAGCTTCTTCAGGAGCAGGACTGGTGGTTCGGCGACACGAGCCGGCATCCCACCTTCGACCGCCTGCTCGAGGCCCTGGCCACCCTCGTGATAGCGACGCCGAACACGCGATACATCGGCGCCCACGGCGGATGCGCGGCCGAGGACCTCGATCGCGTCGAGGCCTTGCTGGCCGCAGCTCCAAACTTCACGATCGACATCGCGGGGCGACTGGCTGAACTGGGACGCCAGCCGCGCCGTTTCCGTGAGCTGATCGATCGTTTTCCCGATCGGGTGCTCTTCGGTACCGACATTTATCCCATCACCGGCGAGCAGTATGAGCTGCATTTCCGCTTTTTGGAGTCGGACGATGAGGCTTTCGAGTACGCCCCGGAATTGCCAATTCCACCGCAGGGCCGCTGGAC
>JAYTTG010000300.1:0-1620 GCA_043745175.1 Microbacteriaceae bacterium | reverse complement strand
CATGGAGCGACATCGGCGACTGCGACTTTTATGAATGCCGGCTGGCCGTATCTGCCATCTGGACCATGCAGCGATGTAATGTGTACCAATGCACGGCCGGCGATCCCGAAACCTTTTTGAGCAAGACCGCCTTGACGGTAGATCTCTGGATCTCGCCGGAAGATCCCAGCCTGTTGGGGAAGCTACGCGAGAAAACCGCTTCGCCGGGAATCGGCAGTCTCTCGTACCGCAGCGCGGCGACGATGTATCCAAGGTGACAGACCGTCGTCTGCGCATCGGCTGAATTGAGCGGATAAGGAACTTTCAGACAGGGTCATCGCATTTATGCCAAAAGCGCTTCCAATAAGAACTTATGACTCCATCCACAGGCCAGTTGCTTGTTCCGCAGGCCGAGTTTGAGGGGTTTGCCGTTTGCTTTCTTCACGTCGCAGCGTTTGAGCTTGTTCAAAGCGATACGCCGGAGCCGGGAGAAGTTTTCCGCGCCGCAGCCGACGCGCAGGCGGGATTCGTCTTCGCGCATCTGCACGTCCAGCCGCCAGTGCAGGCTGTTCTCCACCCCCCAGTGGCTACGGATGCCGTCGGCGATGAAGGGGGCGTCGGTGCCGTCGTGACTGCTGATGTAGCATCGCCGCTCGGTGGTCACTTTGCCGGTCAGGTCGCCGAGATCCTGCCGCACGGACTCGACGACCGCCACGCTCGCCAGGCCGGGCCAGAGCGCCAGCAGTTCTTCTCCTAACCAATGCACCTCGTTGGTGACCCACACGCGACGGGTCTCGATGCGGCCGTGTGCGTTCTCGGTGGTCTCGACGAAGCCGTGACTCATCCCCTTGAATCCGTCGAGAATCGCCTCGTCCAGAAGACCTTTGACCTTGGCGTGCAGAGTGGGCTGGTTGTCCTTGACCGCCAGGATGTAGTGGCCTTTCTGCCGGATGATCTGCGCGGCGATCTCGCGTTGCGTGCCCATCGCGTCGATCGTCACGGTGCTGCCGGCCAGTTGCAGCATCGCCAGCAACTTCGGAATGGCCGTGATCTCGTTGCTTTTGGAATCGGTGGCCAATTGCCCGAGCACGCATTGATTCTTCGACACAAACGCGCTGACCAGATGGACCGGCGATTTGCTCCAGGCGCGCCTGAAACTCTTGCGGAGTGTCTTGCCATCCACGGCGATGAACAATCCCTTGGCGCTCCCGATCAGTGCCGCGGTCCAGTTCATGAAGCACTTTTCGAAAGCCAGCGGGTCGAGCGTGGCGAAGACGCGGTCGAACGTGTCGTGGCTGGGAATGCCGCGGGGAAGGTGGAGGAATGTTTCGAGCCAGTCCCGGTTGACCCATCCCCATGATTCCACCGCGGCCCAGCCGTCGGCGCCGCACAACACGGCGAGGATCGCGATCGTCAGAAGGCTCTCCAGAGGATGCGAGGCGTTGGCCGCGCGACGATCAGGGATGTTTCGGAAAAAGCGCAGAAGACCTTCGGTCGCTTGGGCGTCCATGCTCAAGCTCCTTTCAGGGTGAAAGACAGGTTTTTCTACGAAGCTTCGCGACTACACGCCCCAAGCGTACCCGTCCGAAAGGGAGGGCGCAATAGCATTTTTATGCTATTCGATCAAATGCGATGGCCCTG
>JAYTTG010000299.1:0-1623 GCA_043745175.1 Microbacteriaceae bacterium | reverse complement strand
ACGTGATGCGCAACAATGCCGTCACGAAGCTTGCCGAAGCTGTCGCCATCGTCGGTCGCCGCGAATGGCCGGTGCGCCTCACCGATACCACCAGCGAGCTTCTCGGGGAACTGGCCCGCATCCTCGAGGTCGACCCGCAGAAGGTCGGTCCGGATGAGATCGCCCTTGCCACCGGAACGACGAGCCGATTCATCCAGGCCTCGCTCCGCACAACGACCAATCCCACCGCACTGACCGCCGGCTATAAGCACAACGTGATCCCGGACACCGCCGAGGCTCTGATCGATATCCGCACCCTCCCGGGCGAAGAGGATG
Organism: Microbacteriaceae bacterium; assembly: GCA_043745175.1. Lineage (GTDB taxonomy): Bacteria > Actinomycetota > Actinomycetes > Actinomycetales > Microbacteriaceae > Lacisediminihabitans. The sequence continues at coordinate 1,308 of JAYTTG010000299.1, read as the reverse complement.
CCGTGCTCGCCGAACTCGCCGAACTGGTCGGCCCCGACATCGAGATCGTGGTGCTCCACCGCGACATCGGCCTGGAGACCGCCTTTTCCGGCCCGCTCGTCGAGGCGATGACCGCGGCACTTGGCACGCACGATCCGGGCGCTCCGGTGCTGCCCTACATGCTTTCGGGCGGCACCGACAACAAAGCGCTTTCCCTGCTCGGCATCAAGGGCTACGGCTTTGCGCCCCTCAAACTGCCGCCGGAGCTGGACTTTCCCGCCATGTTCCATGGCGTTGACGAGCGGGTGCCTCTCGAGGCGTTAGTGTTTGGCAGGCGCGTCCTCGGGGACCTGCTCCACCATTACTGATTGGACCCGCCCGTGGGCTTGCTCAACGCCATCATCCTTGGCATCGTCCAGGGCCTCACCGAGTTCCTGCCGATCTCCTCGAACGCGCATCTTCGCCTCGTCGGCCTCTTCCTGCTCGACGGTAAAGATCCCGGTGCCGCCTTCACCGCGATCATTCAACTGGGAACTGAACTCGCTGTCATCGCGTATTTCGGTGCGGACCTGTGGCGGATCATCTCGCGCTGGTTTCTCTCGCTGTTCAAGCGGGTGCCGCGCAACGATACCGACGCCAAGATGGGCTGGTTCATCATCCTCGGCTCCGTGCCGATCGTGGTGCTCGGCCTGATCTTCCAGAAGACGATCGAGACCACGCTGCGTTCGCTGTGGATCATCGCGGTCTCCCTCATCGTCTTTGGCATCCTTCTCGGCATTGCGGACTATGTCGGCGCGAAGAAACGTCGACTGAGAAACCTCACCGTTCCCCACGCGGCCATCTACGGCGGTGCGCAGGCACTCGCCCTCATCCCGGGTGTTTCCCGTTCGGGCGGCACGATCACCGCCGGGCTCTTCCTGGGCTACGAGCGAGCCGCAGCGGCGCGCTATTCGTTTCTCCTCGCTATCCCGGCGGTCTTCGGGAGCGGGCTGTTTGAGCTCTTCAAGACGATCAAGTCGCCCGGCGCCGAGGTGTTCACTGGAGGCGAGACCGCGGTGGCAACGGTCGTCTCCTTCGTCGTCGGACTCGCGGTGATCGTCTTCTTCATGAACTACATCTCGAAGCGGTCGTTCCTGCCCTTCGTCATCTACCGCCTCGCTCTCGGCGGCACCCTCGTAGCGCTTCTGGCCACCGGGGTGCTCCGAAGCGCCTGAACGCCCGTCCGTATCTTCCGACGACCATCATGACGACACGTCGAGGTCATGACCAAAAAGATTTCGATTGCCCCCTTCTGGGGGCCTAACATTCGCCGTCGCTCCGGTCTACCGT
>JAYTTG010000298.1:0-5910 GCA_043745175.1 Microbacteriaceae bacterium | reverse complement strand
GAGAGCCTGACTCTCGAACGTGACCTTGGCCGGTACAAGCGCGGCGTCGAGGCGGAGTGGTCCAATCTCGTCTACGACGGCCTGTGGTTCTCGAGCCTCAAGCGATCACTTGACGTGTTCATCGACGATACCCAGCGTTACGTGAGCGGCGACATCCGCCTGAACCTGCAGGGTGGCCGCGCCACCGTCACCGGCCAGCGCAGCGAGCAGAGCCTCTATGACTTCAACCTCGCGACCTACGACACCGGCGACACCTTCGACCAGTCGCTGTCCAAGGGCTTCATCGAGATCTGGTCGCTGCCGAGCAAAATCTCGGCCCGCCGCGAGCTGTCGGGCAAGTAGGCATGACCACTGGCTCGGGCGGCAGCGATATCGGAGCGACCACAGAGGGAGCACTTTGGGGAGCCCGATTCGAATTCGGACCGTCGCCCGAGCTCGCCCGCCTGAGCAAGTCGACCCATTTCGACTGGCAACTCGGCGGCTACGATATCCGCGGATCACGAGCGCACGCACAGGCGCTCGCGGAGGCCGGCTACCTCACCGCCGACGAGCTGGTCGTGATGGATGCCGCCCTCGAGACCCTGCGCCAGGCCTGGTCCGACGGCTCTTTCGCCGAGCGCGAGTCCGACGAAGACGTACACGGGGCTCTCGAGCGCGGCCTGATTGCTATCGCCGGCCCCGAGCTCGGCGGCAAGCTGCGGGCCGGTCGCAGCCGCAACGACCAGATCGCCACCCTTGTCCGCCTCTACCTGCTCGATCACGGGCGGGCCATTGCCGAACTCGTCACCCACCTGGTCGATGCAATCGCGTCCCAGGCGGCAGCGCATCCGGATGCCGCGATGCCGGGTCGAACACACCTGCAGCATGCCCAGCCGGTACTGCTCGCCCATCATCTTCTCGCTCACGCGTGGCCTCTCGTGCGTGACCTCGAACGGCTGCGGGACTGGGCAGCGCGCGCCTCATTCTCGCCCTATGGATCCGGTGCCCTTGCGGGCAGTTCGCTCGGACTCGACGGCCAGTTGGTCGCGACCGAGCTCGGCCTCACCGGCCCAATGGAGAATTCGATCGATGCGACGGCGAGCCGTGATGTCGTGGCCGAGTTTGCCTTCATCCTCTCCTTGATCGGCATCGACCTCTCCCGTTTTGCTGAGGAGATCATCCTCTGGAATACCCGCGAGTTCGGCTTCGTCACTCTCCACGATTCGTATTCGACCGGGTCGTCGATCATGCCGCAGAAGAAGAATCCCGATATCGCCGAGCTCGCACGGGGCAAGTCCGGGAGGCTGATCGGCAATCTCACCGGGCTTCTCGCCACGCTCAAAGGTCTACCGCTTGCCTACAATCGCGACCTCCAGGAAGACAAGGAGCCCGTGTTCGACTCGGTTGAGACGCTCGAGGTCCTGCTTCCCGCATTCACCGGAATGGTTGCGACCATTACTTTCCACACGGATCGAATGGCCGAGCTCGCTCCCCAGGGATTCTCGCTCGCGACGGATGTTGCCGAGTGGCTCGTGACCCAGCACGTTCCGTTCCGCGAGGCCCACGAGATCAGTGGCTCGCTGGTGAGCTTCTGCGAGCAACGCGGGCTCGAGCTCGATCAGCCGACGGATGCCGACTACCTGTCGATCTCGCCGCGCCTCACCCCCGGTGTCCGGAGTGTGCTCACCGTCGGCGGATCAATCGGCAGCCGCACCGGTGCTGGCGGCACCGCACCGCAGCGCGTCGCCGAACAGCTCGCAGCGCTCACTCACCGCGTTCGAACACTCACGGAGGCCAGGCAATGACCCTCAGCAAAGACAACCGTCCCGAGAAGCCGGAACAGAACCGCACGCAGAAGATCGTGATGTGGAGTGTCTACGGTGCGGCCGCCGTGCTGCTCGTGATCGCGGCGATCCTGTTCGTCACCAGCGGCGCGAAACTCTTCTGACCAGCCCGGTGATGTTCGACCGGCAGTTCTTCCGTGCGCCGTCGGTCGAGGTCGCCCCGCTATTGCTTGGAGCGATCCTCAGCCACCGCACTGCCGACGGCACGGTCACCGTGCGTCTCACCGAGGTGGAGGCGTATCTGGGCGAGATCGATCCCGGCATCCGCGGTGCTGCTGCGCGGTGCAGAGGTGGTCGACGGCATCGAACGCGCCCGCGATCGGCGGCAGACCTCGAAGACGGATGCCGACCTGGCCCGCGGGCCCGCCCGCCTCGTCGTAGCGCTCGGCATCACGCTCGACGACGGGGAAGCGCAGCGTGTCCCAATACCGGGCTCATGCTCCGAAGAAGCGCGTCGCCCGCTAGAGCACAATGAGCAACGCGCAGGCACCCGCCCAGATCAGGCTCACGAGTGTTCCGATGATGAATCGCTCACGAATTTCTGGGCTGTCGAGCTCGGAGAACCGGCCGAGTCCCTTCACGGCGATGAGCACCGCCACGATCTCGAGATGCCCGAGCACAATGGCTGCGATGAGCGCGAGCCGCTCGAGATAGCCGATGATCGTGCCACCCCGCAGCACCTCGGCGCGATGGACTCCCGGTGCGATCCCCTCGTTCACGACGATTCCGCCGTGCTCACCCTCCACTGGTCGCGTGGTCCCCCGACTGGAGAAGCCGAGCACCGCAATGGTGATCGGGCTGCCGGCGACGATCCCGAGCAGCGCGAGCAGAATGCCGGCGACCACAGCGACGGCGTTGCTCGGCGCCGGTACCCCTGAGCGGAAGGCGAGCCCGACGAGTCCGGCGATCACGGGAATCGTGGCGAGAAGTGCGAGGGAGGGTTTGTGAAACCGGATGGCGGTGATACTGGTCGCGAGAGCGGCGGCGACCACGACGATGGCAAGAATCCACAGCACTACCTGCGCGATCACGATCGGCTCCCTTTGCCCGTAAACAAGTCCACGGCAGCGAGCCTACGTTCGAGGGGCGACCTCGCGGCGAACTCGACGCGGAGTGCCGCAGCCCGTGCGCGCTTGCTCGCCGCCTGGGGAGTGATCCCGAGCAGTTTCGCGGCCTCAGCCTGGCTGTTGCCGGCGACAAGCAGGTCGCACATTTCCCAACCTTCCGCACTGCGCCGCGCCCGCAACTGCAGCAGGAGGTCAACGAAAGCCTCGGCATCCGCAGCATCCGTCGCTGCCGCGCTGCGCAGGGCAAAACGGGTGTCCCGCTTCTTCGCCTCGTTCACCGCCGCGCGGGCGGCCACAAAGGCGTCCCCTCCCGCCTCCCGTGCGTTGGCCGGCAGCGGCAGATTCACGCTGCCGATCCCGCATCCCACGCTCCACTGGCCGTGGCGGGTGAGCGCGAGAATGGCGGTGAGCGCAGTGTCGGGAGCTGCGACGAGCATCTGGATCTCGTCGCCGGCCGTGCGGTCCACGGGCAGCACCAGACCCTCGCCGAGCATGATCTCGATCGACCGCATCGTCTCGGCGGCGATGTCCGGTCGCCGTCGGCTGTCGACCTGATCCGCGGTGATCGCGAACATGCGTCCCTTTCATCATGCCCAGAGCATTGATCTGATCAAATCAACCCTAAGCGGTAGATTTTAGTAAATCAACCCCGAGGGCATGACGCAATCTGTCGGCTAGCCTAAACCGATGGTCGCCGAGGAGGAAAACGCGGGCTTCACTCCGGTCGAGCGTTTCATCGATGCGCGGGCGCGCCGGCTCCTCGCCCGCGCGCCGGACAATCGCCTGTGGCGCGGTCTTGTGGAGTTTCTCGTCTTCGCGCTCAAGCAGGCCTGGGCGTGCATATTTGGCGCGGCACTGTTGGCGGTGCTCTTCGGTACTGAACTCGGGTATCCCAACGACGCGGCTTTCGCTCGCAATGACTTCGTGACGATCGCGGCAGTCATCATCCAGGTGTCGATGATCGCGCTGAGGCTCGAGACGCTTCGGGAACTCCGGGTCATTATCCTGTTCCACATCGTCGGCACCGGCATGGAGCTGTTCAAGACGAGCGTGGGATCGTGGACCTACGAGGGTCCGGGTGTGCTCCACCTCTATTCGGTTCCGCTCTACAGCGGATTTATGTACGCCGCGGTGGGCTCCTACCTGGTGCGGGTCTTCCGGCTCTTCGACCTGCGCTTCGATCGCTATCCCCGGCGCTGGATCACCGCTGTCCTCGCTGCACTCATTTACGTCAACTTCTTCTCCCATCACTACTTCTGGGACTTTCGCTGGATCTTGCTCGGGGGAGTCGCCCTGATCTTCGGTCGCAGTGTCATGCACTTCCGGGTCTTTCGGCTTCGACTGAGGATGCCCGTCGTCGTCGCATTCCTTCTGGTCGCCCTCTTCATCTGGATCGCCGAAAACATCGCGACCTGGTCCCATGCCTGGTCATACCCGAACCAGCTCGACGGTTGGCAACCGGTGTCGATTACCAAACTCGTGTCCTGGTTGCTGTTGATGATCATCTCGGTCGTGCTGGTGGCCTGGGTCTACGCGCCGCGTCCGGCAGAGACGAGCGAAGCGGATGCCCGACTCTGATCGGGCACCGCTGGTATTCTTGCCCGGTGCCAGAATCCGAGGTCCTGTCCACCCAGCGCAACGACGACTCGTTCGACACGGTCTGGGATGAGGTGGTCTGGCGCGGACTCGTCCACGTCTCCACCGACGAAGCCGAGCTGAGGGCGCTCCTCTCGGGTGAGCCGATCACCTATTACTGCGGCTTCGACCCGACGGCGGCAAGCCTGCACCTGGGCAATCTCGTGCAATTGCTCCTGATGCGCCGCCTCCAGCTGGCCGGGCACAAACCGCTCGGCCTCGTGGGCGGATCCACCGGACTCATCGGAGATCCGAAGCCCACCGCCGAACGCACTCTCAATTCGAAGGAGACGGTGGCCGAGTTCGTGGGCTACCTGCAGGCCCAGGTCTCCAAATTCTTGAGTTTCGAGGGCGACAACGCTGCCCGGCTGGTCAACAATCTCGATTGGACCGCTCCCTTGAGCACGATCGACTTCCTCCGGGATGTCGGTAAGTATTTCCGCGTCGGCACGATGCTCAAGAAGGATGCCGTGAGCGCGCGCCTTAACAGCGACGCCGGCATCAGCTATACGGAATTCAGCTACCAGATCCTGCAGGGTATGGACTTTCTCGAGCTCTACCGCAGCTACGGGTGTGTGCTCCAGACCGGAGGGAGTGACCAGTGGGGCAACCTCACCAGCGGCACCGACCTCATCCGCAAGGCGGAGGGTGTCTCGGCGCATGCCATCGGCACGCCCCTCATCACCAATTCCGACGGCACCAAGTTCGGAAAGAGCGAGGGCAATGCCGTGTGGCTCGATCCGGCGCTCACCAGCCCTTACGCGTTCTACCAGTTTTGGCTCAACACCGACGATGCTGACGTGATCGAGCGACTCAAGGTATTCACCTTCCACACCCGCGCGGAGCTCGACCGGTTCAGCGCGGTGGTCGCCACCGAGCCATTCCGGCGCGAGGCCCAGCGGGCTCTCGCTCTCGAGGTGACAACGCTGGTGCACGGAGCGGATGCCACGCAGTCCGCCATCGCGGCATCCGCAGCTCTCTTCGGCCAGGGTGAGCTTGACCGGCTGGATTCCTCAACCCTTGAGGCGGCCCTGCGCGAACTGCCCAACACCACGACGACGGCGAACACGCCGGTGATGCAGCTCCTCGTCGATACGGGCCTGGCTAGCAGTCTCAGCGAATCGCGTCGGGCGGTCGAGCAGGGCGGGGTCTACCTCAACAACGTGAAGGTCGAGGATGCGGCAGTCACTCTGGTGGGAAACACCCTGCCGGGACGTATGGCCGTACTCCGCCGCGGTAAGAAGAGTCTCGCCGGCATCTTCATCGAATAGCTCTCAAACCCCGTCCTTCCGGGCGACACGCCCGGGCGACAGTCGAAATTTGACCGACTCGTAATGGACACGTAATCTTCTTACTTGTCACCCCAAAGGTTCGAAAAGCGGAAG
>JAYTTG010000297.1:0-1630 GCA_043745175.1 Microbacteriaceae bacterium | reverse complement strand
GGCTCACAAGCACCAAGGAAAACGACGGCGGTCACAGGCGACCCAACCATCATCACCCATTTTCACCCGCCGAGGGTGCCCAGCCGGGCATGAAAGCTCATCTAGTGTGCGGATAACCCTTGGCATCAGGACGATTGTTCCCTGATGGGAAAATAGAAGTTGGTCAGGCTGCCATGGGTTGTGTTTGGAGGGTGACGTGGTGTCCGAGTGCTTCGAGTTGTCGGATGAGGCGTTGGGTTCGGAGTTCGGGGTTGAGTCGGGTGAAGTAGTCGCCGCCTGGGTCGTGGTAGACCTCGCCGGTTTGGAGCATGTGCCAGCTGGCGGCGAGGATGGTGTGGCAGACGGCGATGCTGGCGCGACGGTGGCCGCGGCGGCCTTTGAGGCGTCGGTATTGGGCGGCGAGGTAGGTGTCGTTGCTGCGGGTGGCGGCGAGCGCGGCTTCGAGGAGGGCGGTGCGGAGCCACTTGGAGCCTTTGCGGGTGTGTGCGGAGCGGCGTTTGCCGGCCGACTCGTCGTGGCCTGGGCAGAGGCCGGCCCAGCTGACGAGGTGCCCTGCGGTCGGGAAGACGGTCATGTCGGTGCCGATCTCGGCGATGATCACCTCAGCGGTCCGCTGTTTGACCCCCGGGATCGTGCACAACAGCCGAACCGCCGCCGCGAAAGGGGCGAGCTGGCTCTCGACCGCGTCGGAGAGCCGTTCGATCTGCGCGTCGAGGAAGTCGATGTGGGCGAGGATCGCCGAGACGACGAGCGCGTGCTCGGCGTCGAAGCGGCCCTCGAGCGCTTCCTGGAGCGCGGGAATCTTCTGCCGTAGCCTGCCCTTGGCCAGATCGGCCAGCACTGCCGGGTCGGTCGTGCCCTGACAGAGCGCGTCGAGCATCCTCCTGCCGGAGACGCCGAGGATGTCGGTAGCGACGCAGTCGAGCTTGATCCCGGTGTCCTCAAGGATCTTGTGCAGCCGGTTGGCCTCCCGTTGCCGCTCACCGATCTGCGCCTTGCGGTAGCGGGTCAGGTTCCGCAGCGTCCGGATCGGCTTGGGCGGCACGAAGCTTCGCTTCAGCAGCCCCGCCTCAAGCAGCTGGCAGAGCCAGGCAGCGTCCTGGACGTCGGTCTTGCGGCCGGGCACCTGCTTCACATGGCGCGCGTTGACGAGCAAACAGTCGAAATCGTCCTCCAGGATCGCCCAGACCGGCTTCCAGTAGACGCCAGTCGCTTCCATCGCAAGCTGCGTCACACCATGCGCGGCCAACCAGTCGTGCAGCGTCAACAGCCCCCGAACGGTCGTCGAGAACGTCTCCACCTGCTCAACACGCTGCCCTTCCGAGCCAGACACACGCACGCACGCCGTCACCGACTCTTTATGCACATCAAGCGCGCCGGGACGTTCAACGATCATCTCCACAACGAACCTCCTCGCTCAAAACAGCAACAGTGGACAGTCGCCGGGGAGCCTCAAAACAGACGAGTCTGATGGTCGTGCTCAAGGCAACAGTCCGGGGTTCCGGAGAGACTCCCACGCCAAGCTAATCACGGGCTCACAAGCACCAAGGAAAACGACGGCGGTCACAGGCGACCCAACCATCATCACCCATTTTCACCCGCCGAGGGTGCCCAGCCGGGCATGAAAGCT
>JAYTTG010000296.1:0-5933 GCA_043745175.1 Microbacteriaceae bacterium | reverse complement strand
GACCGCCGATCATGTGGAGGTAGTCGGCATTGTCGCGATACGAGTCCGCGATTCCCCCGTGCCAGCCGCCCATCCCGGTGCCGTTCAGCACCGCGGTCTGGAGGCCGGCGAATTCGTCCTTGGTGATGGATGCCATGGTGTTGATCTGCAGGATCAGGTCGACGGTCGCGAGGTAATCGGCATCCGTGTAGACGGCCGGCGAATCTTCGATGCGCACCGTGAACCCGTTGCTCTCGAGGAACGGGATCATCGAGTTGGTCGTCTCGACGGGCTGGTGCCCGTCCCACCCGCCCCGCACGATGAGCGCGCTGCGCCCGGTTGGTAGTGCCGAAGTCATCGAGTTCTCCCCATTCGACGGCGATAGCCGCTCATTGTTGATGCATTTCAGAACTGTCGCCGTCGTGATTGACCACGGCGATCCAGGAACTGCCGGCCGCGGCGGTGGTCTCGACAGGGCCGAGCACCCGTCGCAGCGGGAACCCGTCCTCGAACCGCCGGCTCAGCCGCATCCACCGAGCGCCACACCGGATGGGGGTCGACTCATCTGCACAGACTCCTTCATCCGTTCGGCGGGACCCGCATGGCCAGCCGTTTTGCGTGTGCCGTCACGCTATCCCGGTCACGGCGCTGAGCGCAAGCTTTCTCTGACAACACAGAAATATGTCGTGGGAGATCGAGGATACTCAGGCCTTCGGCGGTGCCGTGCTCGCCCGCACCACAAGACTTGTCGCCAGATCGATACGAACGAGCTTCCGCAGGGGATCGTCGCGAAGTGCGAGCACCAGGCGCGTCGCCTGCTCGGCCATCTCAATCAGCGGCTGGCGCACCGTCGTCAGCTTTGGACCCATCCAACTGGCGCTGGGAACATCGTCGTACCCGACGACGGAGACGTCATCCGGCACGACGAGCCCCAGCACCCGCGCTGCTTCGTAGACGCCGAATGCCTGGAGATCGTTGCCCGCGAAAATAGCCGTCGGCCGATCCGCCTGTGCCAGGAGTCTCCCTCCTGCTGCGACGCCATCCTCATAATGGAACTCTCCGGCGTCGATGAGCGTCGGGTCGAACGGGATGCCAGCCTCGTCAAGCGCAGAGCGGTATCCCGATAGCCGAGCCCGCGAGCACAGCATCGCCAGTGGGCCGCTGACCATGGCGATTCTGCGATGTCCCAGTTCGATCAGGTGCCGGGTAGCGGCCAGGCCGCCTGACCAGTTTCCGGAGCCAACCGAAGAAACATCCGGATCAGGATCCCCGGCAGGGTCGACCACGACGAACGGGATATTGCGCGTTGCCAGCTGCCTTTTGTGATCGACAGACAACTGTGAAAACATCAGGATGACGCCAACGGGCTGTCGTCGCAGGATGCCATCGATCCAATCAGGCGCCGGCGAATAGTGTTCTCCACTCTCGGTGAGAATGACGCTGAGTCCGTATTCACGAGCGACGCGGTCGACTCCGCGAATGATTTCCAGTGACCACTCGCTGTCGATGTTCTCAAACACGAGCTCGATGAGCCGTCCCTGCGAGTACGCGTTACCACGACGGCTGTATCCGGCAGAGTGAAGCAACTCTTCTATGCGCTCACGTACAGAGTCCGAGACGCCCGCTCGGCCGTTGAGCACCTTCGAAACTGTTGACATTGATACGGAAGCATCACGGGCAATCTCCGCGAGGGTGGCGCGCGCCGACGAAACTTTTTGCTGACTCATGCGCTCATGCTACTGGCCAAACGGGGCAGTCCTGAGGAGTTGAGCGCCCGCCACACGCTGGCCTCATCTGTTGACAAGCTCCGAGAACCAATGGATACTGATGCCGTCGCAGGACGAAACCTTTTCACGAGCAGAGCGACACATGCATCCAACGACGAATCATGGCCGCCGCCGTAGTTAACGGCGGCTGGAAAGGAAACTGTCATGGCTTCACAATCCGCAGGATCTTCCTTCTCGAGGCGCGGGTTCTTAGGAATCGCGGGAGGCGTTGCAACAGCCGTCGCGCTCACAGCCTGCACGGGCGGAGGGGGTTCCGGCAGCGGCTCCACCCGGGCGATCAAGTTCTGGAACATGCCGTGGGGCGGGACGGAGTTCAACCCGCTCGACAAGAAGATCACACTCGCCTATAAGCCGAAAAGCGGCGCGGGCACGGCCACCTACCAAGAGATCCAATGGGCGAACTTCACCCAGACCTTCTCGTCAGCTGTGGCGTCCAACACCGGGCCGGCAGTCAGTTCGGGCGGTGGAACCCAAGCGTTCCAATTCGCCAATCAGGGCAAGATCGCCTACGCCGACAACCTGCTCAACAGTTGGAAGAAGAACGGCATTTACGACGACTTCTTCGACGGACTCGTGGACACCATGAAGACCGAACAGGGCTACGCTGCAGTTCCGTACAACCTCGATGTGCGCATCGCGTGGTACAACAAGACGCTGCTCAAGCAGGCGGGCGTAGAGCCGCCCACGGACTGGGACTCCTACCGGAAGGTGTGCGCGGCGCTCAAGAAGAATGGGGTCTACGGCTTCGGTCTCGGCTCCGGCGCCGGTAACTTTACGGGCAGTCACATCCTCGCGGCCTTCATGATCAACAACGGCGGCGGCATTTTCAATGCGGAGAGAAAGCCGGACTGCGTCACTCCCGAGAACATCGAGGCCATGGACTACGTCCTTGATCTCGTGAAGAGCGGATACAGCGACCCGGCAGCTGCCACCTACACGAGCGCTAACGTGCAGTCGCAGTGGAAAGCAAAGAAGTTCGGCTTCGGCTGGGACGGTGCCGGACTCGCCTCCGGAGCCGTCGGCGATGTCGCGGGCGACCTCGTGGTCGGTAGCCCGCTCGTCAGCCCAAGCGGGAAGAAGGGCGGCCTGTACTTCCCCAACAACATCATGATGTACAAAAACACCCCGAGCCAGGACAGCTCCGAGGCATTCCTCACGTACTACTACCAGAACATGAAGGAATTGTGGGCGAAGAAGACGGGTATCGGCTTGCCGCCGTTGAAGTCGATTGCCGACACCCCAGAGTTCAAGGCAGATCCGAATAACGTGAAGATCATCACCGAGTGGCAGCCCATCTTCAAGACCTGGGCCGCACCCGGCGGAACCGGACTGTTCTACAACATCGCCAACACTGTCGACGGAACTGCTCCGATGATCACCTTCGCACAGTCGATCCTCGGCGGCACAACCGATGCGAAAAGTGCTCTGACCGCGCTGCAGAGTTCGATGGAAGGCCTCATGAAGTAGCACCGATTCGGGTGGACCCAGCGCGAGCTGGATCCACCCTTTTCAGAATCACGAAAATCTTCGAAGGAGAAGTGCATGACGACTGAGTCCGTAATCGGAGCACTCAAGAAAGCGCGGAGCGGCGTGGGGAACGCCGGGTCGGGCAAACCGCCAAGCAATCGCGAACGCCAACGCGCGTTGTCCCACTCGCGGACATTCCTCTTCTTTGTGCTCCCGTCGCTGATTCTGCTTGTGCTCTTGAACCTGTACCCCGTGATCTACGCGGGCCTGCAGTCGCTCCGCAACGGCGATCTGCTCAGCGCGGGTAATTTTGTCGGCTTGCACAACTACATCGCGATGGTACAAACACCGGCCGTCTGGCACGCGACCGGCTTCACTGTCGTTTTCACGCTGGTCGGCGTGTTCGGCAGCTGGGCTATCGGACTCGCACTCGCCCTGCTTCTGCGCACCCGCATCCCGGCGAACGGCCTGTTCAAGGTCCTGCTTCTGCTGCCGTGGGTGGTTCCGGTCGTTGTCTCGGCCACCTCCTGGAACTGGCTCGTCGCCACACCGCAGTCACCACTTCCGATGCTCGCCCAAGCACTGGGTCTCGGCAATGTGTTGTTTCTTGCGGATCCGGTCCTCGCGCAAGTGACGGTATGCGTGTTCAAGGTGTGGATCAGCTTCCCTTTCATGATGATGATGATGTCCTCGGCACTCGCATCCGTCGACACGAATGTATACGAGGCATCAAAGGTCGACGGTGCCTCCAGCGTGAAGGCGTTCTGGCGGATCACCCTTCCGATGATTTCGCGCTCGACCTACATCAGCTGGATCCTGATGACAATTTTCTGCGTGAACGACTTCCCGAGCATCTTCCTGCTCACCGGCGGTGGACCGGTCAACTCCACCCAGACACTGGTGGTCTTGGCATACTCGACCGTCTTCCAGAACTTCCAAACCGGACCGGGTGTTGCGATCGCCTTCATGATGACCATCGTGCTTGTGATCATCGCGACAGTGCTGTACCGCCAGATCCGAAAGGTGAACATCGAATGAGTGTCGAAACCTCAGGTGCCGTTTTCACAGGCCGCGTCAGGGCTGGCGTGCGCCCGGCGCAACGCCGCACGCTCGGGCAGGCACAGGAGAGAGGCAAATGGTGGCGCTTCCTTGCCATCATCATCATTTGCGCAATTGTGCTTGTGCCCATCGTGGCCGTCGTGCTCCTCTCCCTCGAACCGTCGCTCGGCAGTACGGCGACCGGCTTTACGCTGGAGAACTTCAGCAAGATCTTCACCGAGACCTCGGTCGGAACCTGGCTCGCCAACAGCCTCGTCGTCACCGTGGTCACCGTCTTCATCGCGGTGATCGTCGCCGCGCCCGCTGGCTATGTGCTCTCACGGGGTCGAAGCAAGCTCGTCTCCGGCTACTCGCTCATATTGTTCATCGTGCAGTCGCTGCCTGTCGTCACTGCGGTCATCCCCCTGTTCATCCTGTTCGCGCAAATCGGCCTGGTCGACAATCTGGTCGGCGTGACGATCATCTATGTGGGCTCGACCATGTCAGTCGCGATCTGGATGATGGCCGCCTACTTCGACTCGATTCCGATCACGCTCGAAGAGGCCGCGTGGATGGACGGCTGTTCGGTCTTTGGCAGTTTTATTCGGATCGTTCTGCGCAACTCATTACCGGGTGTGCTCTCCACCGCGATCTTCGCATTCCTGCTCGCGTGGAACGACTACCTGGTAGCTGTTGTGTTCCTGCGGTCCGATGAGAACTACACCCTTCAAATCGGCCTGCAGACGTTTTTCCAACAGAACCAGACGAACTGGGGACTCGTGATGGCCGTCGCCGTGGTGATGATGCTGCCACCTGTGCTCCTGTTCGCGCTGCTGAACAAGTACTTCAGCGTCGGAGGAATCGGAGGATCGCTTGGCGGTCGCTAGCTTCGCAGAACTGTGCACCACGAATATCCGCGCTGCGGTCGACCGAATCATCCCGGCGGACAGCTGGCCAGCCGGATGGGACGGTGGTGTTTCAGACTATGTCGCCCTGGCGAACCGGGACCTTGACTGGGCCCGCCCCGCCCTCGGCTGGCTGGACACGGCCCTCAAGACTGCTGCGCAGGCCAATGGCGGCAGTTCATTCGCGGCTTTGAGTGCAGAGCGGCAGGATGCGATCCTCACCTCCTTCGAGATCGAGGATGATCCGACCGGTGCCGCCAGGCACTTTGCGGCGCTGCGTCGAATCTGCTGGGAGGGCTTCTACGCATCCTCTGCACACCGCAGTCCGATCGAACGCCACACGCCGATCGGGCTGGAAATGGTCGGTTTCCACGCTGTGCCACTCGGCACCACACCGGTCGAACCCGATCCGATCGAGGGCATACGGCCCGATCAAGTGCGCGCGGGATACGACGCGATCGTCATCGGCAGCGGTCCCGGTGGTGGGGTGGCCGCCGAAATCCTCGCGTCGGCAGGCAAGACCGTATTGCTCATCGAACGCAGTCTCCCACTGCCGAACGCTGCGCTCCGCGGCGACCATCTCCATGGAAAGCGCAACGCCGTCTATGCGCCGTCTGCCGGGCCAGGGGCCGGGCATCCGCGCCACGCTCATCTGCAAGACGACGAATACCGCGTGATCGACGGCACCGGTGACGCCTCCCTCTACGGCCTGAACGCCATGGTCTTCGGGGGCGGCACCCGACTCTGGCAAGGCATG
>JAYTTG010000295.1:0-1633 GCA_043745175.1 Microbacteriaceae bacterium | reverse complement strand
GCCGTGTCGTCGGTGACGATCGAGGCGCCGGCGATCCAATTGCGGAGTTCGGCGCCCTCGACGATCTTGGACGGATGCGGTCCGCCGGCCAACAGCCGTGGCATCCATTCCATCGGAAGCGGTGCACGGGAGCCCACCATCACCACGTTGCCGAAGCGGCGACCCTTGAGGATCTGGGTCTCGGCGAGCGCCGCCACGTGCGCGGTGGCGGAGAGCATGGTCGCGGCCTGGCCGCGTGCGAAGGTGAGGCCGGGGCCGTCGGCGACGTTCGCCACGATGATCCCCTCGGGTTTCAGCAGGGCCACAGCCTCGCGGTAGAACTCGAGGCTCGTGACGTGGGCCGGTGTGCGGGCGCCGCTGAAGACGTCTACGACCAGTAGGTCGACCTCACCGCGCAGGCCGCCGGGCAGTTTGCCAAGCACCTCACGGGCATCTCCATGGCGCACTCGGATCGAGGCGTTACGGGGTAGGGGGAGATGCGCGCGCACGAGGTCCACGAGGTCGGTCTCGATCTCCACGACCTGTTGCCGGGAGCCGGGCCGGGTGGCCTCGATGTAGCGGGGCAGGGTAAATGCTCCGGCACCGAGGTGAACCGCGGTGAGGGGCTCACCGGGCGTGCCGAGCTGGTCGATCACGTGACCGATGCGCTGGATGTATTCGAAGAAGAGTTGGCTCGGATCATCCAGGTTCACATGCGATTGCGGCGTGCCGTCGACGATGAGGGTGAAACTGCCCGGCACCCACCGATCGGGCTCGATCACCGCGAGGTACCCGCTGAGCTTGAGGATCGCGGAGGGATGTTCAGTCACCCCAATGACCTTGCCATACTCGCCGCCAGGCCGTGGGCGACCCTCTTCCGGGGAGCACCAGTTGTGGGGAATTATCGAGATTGAGCCTTGTGCATGAGAATGACTCTGGAAGAGAAATACGCGCAAGGGACCCCATGAGTTTGTATGACGAGATCGGCGGCGACGCCGCGATCGCCGCGATCGTCGACGACTATTGGCATCGGGTCAACTCCGACGAACTCCTGTCTCCGTGGTTCTCGACGATCGATGGTCGCCAGCTGGTCCTTCATTTGCGCGCCTATCTCACTGTCGCACTCGATGGCCCCGAAAAATACGAGGGTCGCAGCATGCGCCGCGCGCACGCGGGGCTCAGCGTGACGGGTACGGCATTCGATCTCGCGGTCATGCATTTCAACGAATCGCTCCTCGCCGTTGGCGCCAGCCCGGAAAGTATCGTGCGGATGGATGCCCGTCTCAACCTGCTTCGCCCGGTTATCGTCGAACGGGAGTCTTGAGCGGGAGGCGCACTTTACAATGCTCAATCGGCTCCAGTGCGGTCTCGGCGTCGCGGTTATACTCGCTTTTGTGGAAATGGTCAAGAATCGACTTGCACTTGTGACCATTTCGGGCCTATGCTTGTCCTCTGCGCTCCCAGGAAATCTCTGCCTTCATATTGCGGTCGGCTGCGCTCGTTCACGTTCGAGCACACCCCTGGAGCAAAACCCATCACCGACTGAACTCCCTACTAAGCAATGGGGCGCGTAACACCGCCCACCGGAGGTTATTTCCTTGGCTGCTGCTCGCAACGCATCCACCACGAACTCGTCGAAAAAGGGATCTCCCCA
>JAYTTG010000294.1:0-1639 GCA_043745175.1 Microbacteriaceae bacterium | reverse complement strand
TCGCGATCCAGCTCGGCGGGGGATTCGCCCCGATCATCCCCTGGCCGATCGTGCCGATCGCCCGACGTGTGCTGCGGGGCATGGTGAGCCACCTCGTGCTCGATGCGAGCCCCCGACAGCTCGACCATAGCTTGCGGGCGCTGCGCCGGGCGGGCATCCGTCTCAATCTCAACCTGCTCGGCGAAGCAGTGCTCGGCGACGATGAGGCCGATCGGCGGCTCACCGGAACACGTGAGCTGCTGCAGCGAGACGACGTGGACTACGTCTCGATCAAGGTCTCCTCCGTGGCGAGCCAGCTGTCGATGTGGTCGTTCGACGAGACGGTGACGCGAGTCGTCCGTCGGCTCACTCCCCTCTACGAGTTTGCCGCGGCATCCCGAACCACCAAGTTCATCAACCTGGACATGGAGGAGTTTCGCGACCTCGACCTCACGATCGAGGTGTTCCGTCGCATGTTAGAGCAGCCGAAGCTAAAGAACCTCGAAGCCGGCATCGTATTGCAGGCCTACCTTCCGGACGCCCTTCGGGCCATGCAGGGACTCACCATCTGGGCGACCCAGCGTCGCGCCGAGGGCGGCGCGGGCATCAAGGTGCGCGTCGTGAAGGGCGCGAATCTCGCGATGGAGCGGGTGGATGCGTCGGTGCACGGCTGGCCGCTCGCGACCTGGAGCTCGAAACGCGACACCGACGCCAACTTCAAACGTATCCTGGATTGGTCGTTGCAGCCGGCCCGCACCGACGCGGTGCGCATCGGGGTGGCCGGACACAATCTCTTCGACATCGCCTGGGCCTGGCTTCTCGCGAAGCAGCGCCGGGTGGACACGCGAGTGGAATTCGAGATGCTGCTCGGCATGGCCAGCGGGCAGGCGGATGCTGTGAGGCGCGACGTCGGCGGTCTCCTGCTGTACACCCCGGTCGTGCATCCAGGAGAGTTCGACGCCGCGATCTCGTATCTCGTGCGTCGACTCGAGGAGAACGCGTCGAGCGAGAACTTCATGTCCGGCGTCTTCGATCTCGCGAGCGACTCCGTCGTCTTTGACCGGGAGGCGGGGCGCTTTCTCGGCTCACTCGAGGGGCTGACCGATGCCGTTCCGGCATCACACCGCGTGCAGGACCGTCGCCTGCCGGTGCCGATCGCTGCGGTCGACACCGCGCCGCGCGCCTTCGCCAACGAACCCGACACCGATCCTTCGATCGCAGCCAACCGTGAGTGGGGCCGCCAGATCCTTTCCCGGGTCGCAACGTCGACTCTCGGTGGCGACGGCGTCGCTGCGGCCCGGATCACCGGACTCCCTGCCCTCGAGGCAGTAATCTCGGCGACGGCCCGCGCCGGGGAGAGCTGGGGGCAGCGCCGATCGGATACCCGCGCCACCGTGCTGCACAGTGCGGGCGAGGCGCTCGCTGCGGCCCGGGCCGACCTGATCGAGGTGATGGCAAGCGAGACCGGCAAGACATTTGCCGAAGGTGATGTGGAGGTGAGCGAGGCCATCGACTTCGCTCACTACTACGCGGAACGTGCCCGTGAGCTCGACCGGATCACCGACGCCGAATTCGAGCCCTCCCGCCTAATCGTGGTCACCCCGCCGTGGAACTTCCCGGTCGCGATTCCGGCCGGGTCCGTGCTTGCCGCGCTCGCATC
>JAYTTG010000293.1:0-5960 GCA_043745175.1 Microbacteriaceae bacterium | reverse complement strand
TCACCGAGATCATGTTGCCCCACGCGTCGACCACATCGATGTGGCAGGTGTCTCCGGCGGTGACTCCGGCGGGGGAGACCGTCGGCTCGCCACTTCCGACAAATTCGTCGTTCGCCTCGTTACGGTCGGACGGCACCCGCAGCGGCGGGTGATAGGCACGCACCCCGGGTACCGAACCGGGCCGGAGTTCGCTCGAGGCCCGGTCGGTGATGAGGGTGCGACGCTGCTCCGCGTAGCCCGCGGAGAGAAGATGTTGCAGCGGAACCTCCACGTCTCCGTAGTAGGCCTCCCGGTCGGCGAGGCTCAGCTTCTGTGTCTCCAGGATGGTGTGGGCACCGAGCGCGGTCGACGGATCGAGCCTCTCGTCATCGAATCCGTCGAGTATCGCGAGGGACTGCAACAGGGCGGGACCTTGGCCCCAGGCCGCGGATTTCGCGACGGTGATGCCCCGGAAGTCGAGGGTGACCGCTGGCTCGTAACTTGCCCGGAATACCGCAAAATCCTGCTCGTCGATTACTCCGGCATGATCGGTGCCCGAGGAATGACGATGCTTCTCTCGCACGAACCGGGCCGCCGCCTCTGCCACGAATCCGGTGCTCCATTCGGCGCGCGCCGCGTCGATCCTCCCCTCCCGGGAGTCGGCGTGCCGACCAGCATCCGCGAGGCGGTCGAGGGTGTCGGCGTAGGCGGGGTTGACCAGGAGCTCGCCGGCTCGGGGCACCCGACCCTGCGGCATCCAGAGCGCTGCCGAGGTCGGCCAGTAAGTCTCGAAGAGCTCAGAGACCGCGGCGATTGTCGTGCTCACTCGGCCCAGCAACGGATGCCCGTGCCTGGCGTAGTCGCGGGCGAAGGCGAGTACCTCGCCGAGCTCCCAGCTGCCGTGGTCTCGCAGCAGCAGCAGCCAGGCGTCGACGGCGCCGGGAATTGCGGCGGCGAGTGCCCCGGCACCGGGCACCAGGTCGAGACCCTCGGCCCGATAGTGCTCGATCGTGGCGTTGTGAGGCGCGGGACCCTGCCCCATGAGCACGAGCGGCTGCGAGGGATCGGCGGCGGTGGCAAAGATGCCAACGAGGTCGCCTCCCGGGCCGTTCAGATGCGGCTCGACCACATGCAAAACGAAAGCTCCGGCGGTGGCGGCATCGAAGGCGTTACCGCCGCGTTCGAGCACCGCCTGGGCGGCGGCCGTCGCGATCCAATGGGTGGAGGCGACCATGCCGAAAGTGCCGCGGAGGGTCGGGCGTGTGGTCTCGGGATCTGGCGGGGTGAATGATGTCGAAGAAGTCACAGTCTGCAGATTCTAGGCGCGGGCAGTCAAAATCGCCGGATGCGGATGCTGCGGTGACCCGTCATCATGGGGACATGACACCTCCCGACCGCATCACACCACCCGGCTTCCGCTCCTCGTTCACGCGGCATTGGACGCCGCTCGCCGTCGTCTACCTGGCGCTCGCCCTCATCGGGCTTATCGGCACCTGGAGCTTCAACGCCCTCGCGATCGTGCAACTGCGCAACTTCGCCGGCGACTGGGTGAACAGCGGTCCGGCCGTCTCGTCCCTCACGGTCGACCTGCTGGTGGCCGCCGTGGCTGGCAGCATCCTGATCATCGTGGAATCACGTCGACTCGGTCTTCGAGGCGGCTGGATCTATGTCGTGCTCGCCGGGCTCACGGCCTACGCCTTTGTGTTCCCGCTGTTTCTTGCCATGCGGCAACGGGCCCTCACCAAGCGGGAGGCTGAGGGCAGCGCCCGGGCCACCGAGGCCAAAGAATGAGGGGATATCATTCGCCCGTAGCTCGGCGCCATCACGGCGGGGCGCTAGAGGTGTAGCTCCGACGCACCGCTTCGCTGCTGCCGGGTATGGATTCTCAATCCTGGTGAGACAGTCCTGGTGAGACTGTGGCGAGGAGGTGAGACCACGTAATCGGTGAAGATCCCTGTCCCAGTCGGGAAAATCGAAGGAGACGCTTGGGCGTCACGCAGCCACAATTTGCTTGATGCCCTAGTCGGGGGTCTGTTCGAGCGGAAGTCAAATCCCTAAACTTTTCGCTGCACGTGAAACCCGTCCCGATCAAAGGATTCCCATGATTGCGCTCGGCGCCGCTCACACAGTGTCGATCACAGTAGAGCGAGTGCCTGGTTCTATCCACAAGGATCTGTCGTTCACGGCTGGGATCACGATCGACTCAAGGATCACGGTGCTGCTCCAAACGTCGGGCACGGTGGCAATCAGTGGAACGTCCTTACTGGTGGCGTCAATCCAGGCCGGCTCGTTCACCACGTCGGGAACGGTGAGTTGTGGCTGACAGGACAGAGCTCGCAAAGAAGCCAGCGGGCTTCAGCATCGCAGCCGTACACCTGCTCTGGACTGTGCCGCTCGCGCTGCTGATCGGATTCCCGCTCTGGATTTCGGCTCGGCTTACCTGGTGCGGATTCGGTGGATGCTTCGGACCAACAGCCAATTATCGGGAATTCGATTTTCCCTGGGGAGTCGTCATACCGGTGGTGTGCGCGGTTCTGATCCTGGTCGCTGTCGCGGTACCTCCCTGGGTGAGGCCCTGGTGGATTCGCTGGGCTATCGCTCTCGTTTTGGCGCTTACTGATGCGTTTATGTTCGGGTGGGGAAACTCACCGTCCCCGATTCCGTGGCTACCAACGATAATCCACGGTGGGTTCGATTTTTAGCGAATACCCCACAGCGCGAGGTACGAGCGGATGGGTTGCAGGAGCTGATGTCAAATGCGCCAGATCTGGGGCCGGTCCAGCTGGCAGCCGAACGAGCTGATGCCTCCCAGTTGGGAGGCTCTACCGGAACTGCTCGAAGGCTTCGGCGTACCGTGTTGGGTCGTTCCGAGTCTCATCCCTGACCAGTAGCACGTGTTCTCCGATCCGGCGCGTGTACGAGCCGTGGCAGGGGAGGGTCACGTTCTTGGAAAGCCCGGCTCGCCAGGCTGGAACGAGAGAATTCAGCGATATTCGTTCCGTTTCTTCGTCCAGGGACAGCGGCTGACGTTAAGCCTGTGCTTCGAACCACGCTAGGTTCCAGGTCTCCCGGATCCCGAGGAGCTCAACGAGCGAGTGCGGATAATTTCCACGGTAATCACAATGTTGGGCGGCCAGGGGTTCCCTGGGAGCGGAACAGCTGAGCGTATGGCGTCCTCCCCACCGATCGGTTGCCGATCCGTCTCACACGGAGCGGACCCCTACGAGGAATGGCTCCCGGAACAGGGGGCATCACGCCATTTTTCGAGTCAATCCCGCCGCTCTACATCGTCCACCCCCGGAGTTCGGCGTTTCGTTCAGCGTCATCCGCAGCGTCGGGCATTCTGTGCGGCATGAATCGCAGGGGAGTCCTCTTGCGGGTCCGAAAGGCGGAAAACACTGTTTGTGCCGGACATTTGAGAATTGCCGGCCGAAGAACCACATCGGACACTCATCGCACGCGAATCACTCCCGCGGTGTACCGGATCTTTGCGCGATGATTCGCGGAGCTAGCACCAGGAGGGCGAAAGTCCCGATGACCGCTCGTACCCCGGCAAAGATCAGCACCGACCACCCCACGTCACGTCCCGTGAGCAACAGAACGACGCCTATCACTACCAGCGCGACGTCCGCGGCGTACGGCACACGCAGCCAAAACAGCAGACGGCGGTTTGCTTGCATCCCCCATCGTGCGCCGACCTGCTGAGAGGCCACCGATACGATCCCGTCGGGCTGACTACATCATCAGGGCAGTCACTGCAGAGCGTGCCGTTGCTGGCTAGCAGGCGCTCGGGTGCGTCTGGTATGCGAACCCGACGTGCGAAGCGACGAAGCCGAGGCGTTCGGAGAACCGGTGCGCATCGGTTCTCACTGCATCAGAGGTGAGTTGGACGAGACCTGCGTCCCGGGCTGCGGCTGCAACATCCATGACCCAGCGAATCATCGCGGACCCGATACCGACCGAACGGGCGTCGCTGCGAACTAGCACGGCCTCGACGAGCAGACGCGCGGTACCTCGCCGGGCCATCCCCGGGATGCGAGTCAGTTGCATAGTTCCGAGCACACGCTGCTCTTCATCTATTGCCACGAGAAGCTCGTAGGCCGGGTCGGCAATGATCTACTGAGTGCCAATAAATGTGCCGGACGATCGGTCTCCGAGGCTACGTCGCCGCGAAACGCGCTGAGCGGGTCGTCGGACAGGAGCATCATGAGCGAATCCAGATCCTCCGCCGAGGCGCGCCGCAGCGTGACCGGCCCAACGCGTGAATCGAGCACTACGGGCAGCGGAAGGTTCTCGAGCATCTCACCAGCCTTCCCCCCTCCATTACCCGGCCCTGCCGTCCGCGATCGGAACGGCAAACGGTGCGCTCCACACTGAACTTAAGGTGCAGGAAGTCTGTTTCCACGAGAGCAACCAATTTAGCGACGGAGGCGCAGAGGACGGTCGTAATAGCTGCCGCGATCTCTCACGGCGAAGCCGGCAGAGAGGTACGTCGCTGGCGGTGCGGGGTAGTCGTCCTTAGGTGCGGTGTTGATGAAAACCTCGATCCCTTTCCGGAGCGCGACCTGGGCACACACCTCCATGCACAGTGCCGTGGCTAGCCCTTTCCTGCGATGCTCTGGTGTCACGCCGAGCGGTTCGATTTCGGCACAGCCGGTCGCGGGATCCCACCAGGCTGTGCAGCACGCGGCGAGCGTTCCGTCCGGGGCCTCGACGACCAAGTCGAGATACGGCTCGTAAAGCCATGCTCGACGAACCTGTTCGAAGTGCGCATCGGTGAAGCGGCTGGTCAACTCGGGGTCCACCGAGTAGGTACTGCCGGCTGGCCACGGCATAGTTGCCGGCCGCCACGCCGCCCGATGGACAGCTACGCGCTCTTTCTCTTCGCCGTCGCACACTCCGCGAATGCGGTAGCCCGCTGGGAGGACAGGTCCCTCTAGCGTCGCGGGACGGAACATTCCCTCTAAAAGCGTGGCACCCTCCCTACGCGCGAAGCCAGATTCGATTACCAGCTCCTGTAACCCGCGGTCACCATTGAAAACAACGATGCTCAGGTCTCGCTCTATCGCCTGCGCGATGGCCCATTTCAGGAGTTCCGGGGCGGCATCGTCGCCGGGGGCAGCTTGCACCACCAAGTCGCCATCGGTAACTCCGGCCCAGCCAACGATGCGCCCGTCACGCTCAGCGAGCACCACGTCCGCGGGGAGTTGGTCACTCGCAGCCTCCCAACCCAGGCCACCGGGGTGCGTGGCCAGCGGCCACAGCCGACTTACCAGCTGCTGCACTCCGACGGTGTCATCCGGTCGGATCCAAGGACGAAGCGTGAGCACCGGGACGGAGACCTTTCCTCGATGGACCAAGCTTCGCAGCCTACCGCCAGGGGCTCTCTGCGGGAACTTTTCGACCGCCGCGCCCGCAGGCCGGGCCTTCAGCAGACATTCCCGGTGAAGGCAGAATGGGCGGATGACACTCGATGAGGAGCTCGACCGATTCTTCGCTGTCCGCGATCGGGATGACACGCAGCCCACAATCGATGCGCTGCTAACAATTTTGGCAGAACACCCGGTTAGCACTCGTGTGCTGTACGAAGTGGGCGGCACCTACGACACTGCCCGTAAGGAGCAGAGCGCGCGATCGTTCTAGGGGCAAGCTCTCCAGGCTGGCCTCTCAGGTGACCTGCTGCGCCGATGCTACGTCCGGTAAGGATCCACGCTGCGAAATCTCGGCGAGTGAGCTCGCTCAGAAGAAGTCTTCGAGCGTATCCGACAAGACTTCCCGGACTCGTCATCGCTAGCGGTGTTCCAACCGAACTCGCTTCATGCTTCCGGCCGCTTCGATGAGGCTGTCGCTTCATTGCTCGAAGTAGTTGCTGAAGGTGTCGAGTCATCAGATATTGAACGGTGTAAGCCATCCATCCGCGGTGACACCGCCTACATCCGGTCGCGTGCGACCTGCGCGCAGCCAGCGAAGCAGCACGACGC
>JAYTTG010000292.1:0-5978 GCA_043745175.1 Microbacteriaceae bacterium | reverse complement strand
TTCGTAGATCGTGCGGAGGTACATCTCAGTGGTGTCAATGAGATCGGCCATCGTCGCCTCCTAACGCTGCATGCTTGTCAGGTAAGCCTAACCTGCGGCGCACTCCCGGCATCCCGCGCGAAACCGGGCCAATAGAATTGAAATTATGCCGATTCTGACCATTCCCTCCTCCCTGCTGCCCGCTGACGGACGATTCGGCTGCGGCCCGTCCAAAGTGCGGCCGGAACAGCTCGCTCATCTCGCAAGCGCCGGAGTGAATATCCTCGGCACCTCGCATCGCCAAGCACCAGTCAAAGACCTCGTCGGCCGAGTGCAGTCCGGCCTCTCCGCGCTCTTCCGCCTTCCCGACGGCTACGAAGTTGTGATCGGCAACGGGGGATCGACGGCCTTCTGGGATGCCGCGGCTTTCTCCCTCATCGAGAAGCGCAGCCAGAATCTCACCTTCGGCGAGTTCGGCGCCAAGTTCGCGCAGGCTGCAGGCGCACCGTTCCTCAGGGCGCCGATCGTGATAGACGCGCCAGCCGGAACCCGCAGCGAAATCGAGATCACCTCCGGCATTGACGTCTACGCCTGGCCGCACAACGAGACCTCGACGGGAGTAATGGCCCCGGTCATCCGTGCCGCCGGCGACGACGGTGCACTTACTGTCGTCGACGCCACGAGCGCCGCGGGAGGCATCGACTTCGATGCTACGCAGGCCGACGTGTATTACTTCGCACCGCAAAAAAACTTCGCCTCGGACGGCGGCCTCTGGTTCGGCCTCTTTTCGCCCGCCGCGATCGAACGGGTGGAGCACATTGCCGCGAGCGAGCGCTGGATCCCCGAATTCCTCAGCCTGAAAAACGCGGTAGACAACTCGCGCCTCAAACAGACCCTGAACACCCCAGCGCTCTCGACGCTCCTTCTCATGGAGAACCAGATCGACTGGATCAACGGCAACGGCGGACTGGGCTGGGCGGATGCCCGCACCCGGGAATCATCCGCGGTGCTGTACGACTGGGCCGAGTCGGTCGCGTACGCGACCCCCTTTGTCACGAATCCCGATCACCGCTCGCAGGTGGTCGTCACCATCGACTTCGACGACACGATCGACGCCGCCGGCATCGCGAAGACATTGCGCGCTAACGGCATCGTCGACACGGAGCCCTACCGCAAACTCGGCCGCAACCAGTTGCGCGTCGCCACCTTCACCGCGATCGAACCGAATGACGTGCGCGCCCTCGTGTCCTGCATCGAGTACGTCGTGGACAACAGCTGATCATGCGCGTGTTCCTGAAGGATTCCGAGCGCCGCCCCGACCCGATACCGGTGAAGACAGATGACCGCAGGCCCATCCTCATCGGTCTCGCCACGTGGGTCGTCGCGACGATCGTCGTGCTGCTCTTCCTCGCCCCGCTGAGCGAAACCGGCAGGGGCTGGCTGCTCTCGACCTGCGTCGCCGGAATTGTGCTTGGGTTCGCCGGACTTGTCTACGCGGCCAAACGCCCGAAGTAGGCCGTCGAGGCGTTCGACCTGTCGATTCGCTCAGACTGAGCGCTCGTGCTCGTCTTCCGGCTCATCGTCGGTGTACTCGTCATCGTCAGTGTCGTCATCGTCGTCGGAGCCGTCCGACTCATCGATGTCGACTCCGTCGAGATCCCCGCCGTGCAGCACATCGCTGCCGAAGTCGTCATCGTCGTCTTCGTCGTCAGACTCGTCGTCTTCCGTGTCGTCCGACTCCTCGTCGTCATCGTCGTCATCGTCGTCATTTTCGTCATCGTCGTCATCGTCGTCGCCCTCCGATTCGTCATCGTCGAGTTCGTCGTTGGTCTCGTCATCCTCCACCGCCGTGTCCTGCGCGGCGGTGTAGTCGGCGAGACGGTCGACCCACGGCACCCAGGCCGGAGAGAGCAGGGCGGCCTCGCCCGGGGTCAGCTCGGTCTCGAGCACGCTCGCGGGGGTGCCGTGCACATGGGCGATGCTTACTGTCCAGCGCCATCCGGGGTACCCGGACAGGAGCGTCTCGAAGTAGAGCGTCGTGACGCCGTCGCCCTCATCGATCGATCCCGCGGGGGCACCGATTGACTCGGCTGACGTGATCTCGAGCAGGGCGCTGCGACCGAGCTCGAAGTCGGAGTCCGGTACCACCGAACCTGGTGCCACCGAGACAGGGCCAACCAAATCAGGCATCGAGTTCGTCCGCTACCTTGCGCAGCATCGCGGCGATCGTCTTGCCGTGCTTGCCGTCGGGGTAGCGGCCGCGCTTGAGATTGGTACCGATGCCGTCGAGCAGCTTCACCAGGTCCTCGACGATGATCGACATGTCATCGGCCGGCTTGCGGCTCAGCTTGGCAAGACTCGGCGGTGCTTCGAGCACGCGCACCGAGAGCGCCTGCGCTCCGCGCTTGCCGTCGGCGATGCCGAATTCGAGTTTGGCGCCCGCCTTGACCGTCGTGCCCGCGGGGAGTGCAGAGGCATGAAGAAAAACTTCCTGGCCGTCATCAGAGCTGATGAAGCCGAAGCCCTTTTCTTCGTCGTAGAACTTGACCTTGCCGGTGGGCATGGCGGTACCTCTTTCGCTTGGCTGTGCCCGTAAGACTACGGGGAGTCGGGGGCCGTATCCTTATTACTGTGGCAAAAGAAACCCCGGTGACTATTCATCGTAACGAACGAGTGTTGGCCTTTATGATCGCAGGGATCGTCGGCCTGTCCATCGTGGCTTTTGCCACCGTGATTATCGCCACGGCATCCGGCCTGCCCGGTAACCAGTTCCAGGGTGGATTTTGGCAGGTTGTAGCGCTCCTACCCGGTGTGGGGCTGCCCGTCGGATTTCTATTAATCATCGTACTGATCGTCATCAGCGCGCGTCGTCGGGGCCGCGATGCTGCCGCCTCAGTACCCCGCAACTCCAGCTCGACCAAGAAGTAGTACGCAGCGATTCGGCGATGCCGCCGGACACAGGAACGGGCGGGTAGACATGAGTGACACCCTGTCAATGGCGACGCGCCTCCGCGCGATGGACGACGTCGCAATCGTTGCGGCGATGCGGGCTCGGGACATAAACCCATCTGGTATCAAGGACTTCTTCGACCTCGCCGAGGCCTTCGTCGACCGTGCGTCGATCCAACAGATCCTCACGCGACTGGACCGGGAGACCCTCGCGGTGCTCTCCGCGATCTGTCAGCTCATCGAGGAGGCCGGGCCGCCCTCGACCGCGGAGCTAGCCACGCGGCTGTCGGCGCTCTCCGATCGCGAGGTCTCCGCGGCATCCGTCTCTGATCGCGTCGCGGCGGTGGCGGGGCTGCTGCTGCTTGAGGCAGAGTCGGACCGCTTCGCTGCTTACGACAGCGTGCGCGACCAGCTGCGCTCCTGGCCGGCCTTCGGCCTCCCCTCGCTCGCCGGCCTCACTGCGGCGAGCGCCCCTGCCGCTCTGGAACCGGTGCCGGATGTTGACCGCCGCTTTATCGACAGGCTCGGGGCCGAGCGCGCCTTCGCCGCCATCACGGCTATCACCGAGCTTCTTCTGGAACTGGAGCGCGAACCCGCCCGCCAGCTCGCGAAGGGAGGCGTCGCCCTCCCCGACAGCAAGCGGCTCGCCCACGCGATGAGCGTCGACCTCGAATCGGTGGCCGTCTTCCTCGCCGTCGCCGAGCGCGCCGGACTCGTCGCCCGCGAGACCGGGTCGTGGATGATCACCGAGAACGGCAGCGCCTGGCTGCTGCGCTCCACGGGCGCCCGCTGGGCCACGCTCGGCTCGGCCTGGTTCGAACGCCTGCCCGCCGACATCCGCAAGCTGCTCGGCGAGCGCACACACGCACTGTGGGGCTCCGGTCTGCGGGGCTACATCGACTGGCTGTATCCGGCTGGCGGCGACTGGATGGACGAGCGCATCGGCGCTTACACTCGCGACGCGGAACTGCTGGGAATCACGGCCAATCAGGCGCCCACCACGCCTGGATCCCTGTTGCTCGCCGACGGCATCCGCGCGGCTGAGGAGGCGATGACCGCCCTCTTGCCCGCCGAAGTCGAGCAGGTTTACCTGCAGCACGATCTCTCGGTGGTCGCTCCCGGGCCGCTTACCCCGCAGGTGGATGCCCGGCTGCGGTCACTCGCCGATGTGGAGAGTCGCGCCCTGGCCTCCAGCTACCGCGTGTCCACTTCGAGCATAAATCGGGCGATGGCCGCGGGTGAGACGGCGGAGTCGATCCTCGAGTTTCTCGGCGGTATCTCGCTCACGGGCATCCCGCAGCCTCTGGACTACCTCATCGGCGAGGCGTCGAGCCGCTACGGGCAGGTACGGGCGGGCAGCGTGACCAACCCGCGTCCGGATGCCCGCAGCTACATCCGTTCCGACGACGAACTGCTTATCGGCACGATCCTCGTCGATCAAAACCTGTCGTCTCTCGGCTTCGAGCGCACCTCCGCGAACCGCGCCGAGAGTCGCCTCCCCCTTGATGTGGTCTTCTGGTCGGTGAGCGATGCGCGCTACCCGGTGGCTGCGGAGGATGCCGACGGCGAGATCGTGGCCCTGCGGCGGCAGCGCACCGCCCGGCCAGCTCCCGTGGACGGACCGCACCCGATTGATGCCCTCGTCGAACGCCTGCGCCTCGGCAGTGAGCCCGAGGGCGAAGAGACCGGTCACGCGTGGCTGATCCGCCAGCTGGATGCTGCGATCAAGGCAAAGACACCGCTCACTGTGAGTGTCACGATGCCGAACGGCACGCTGGTGGACTACCAGCTTGAGCCGACGAGCGTGGCCGGCGGCCGCCTGCGCGGTCGAGATAACCGCGCCGCGATCGAGCGAACCCTGCCGCTGTCGCGCATCGCGGGCATCTCCCCGGCGAAATAGGGCTTTCCTCGGCTCGCCAAGCGGCTGCGGCTCGCGCAGGGTCCTCGGCTCGCGCAGAGTCCTCGGCGGCAAGATTATGGGGCTGCAAGGTCCGCCGCGGTGATCGTGTTCGCCGATCCGAAGATCCGACCAACACGCCGCACTCGGGGGTCAGCACGTTCGCCGTGTTTTCTGTGCGGCCTAATCCGCGGACAGGGCCGACCTCGCAGGAGTGAGCGCCGGTATGAGCGCCAGCGCAATAGGCCCGCGGTTGCCGCGAACCAGCCTCCACGGACGACCACCCACCCACGTGACCTAGGCTTACACGGTGGATGCGCTGTCTGGACCCCTGATCGTGCAAAGCGATCGAACCGTATTACTCGAGGTCGCGCATCCCGCAGCCGAGGATGCCCGCCACGACCTTGCCGTTTTTGCCGAACTCGAGCGCGCACCCGAGCACATTCATACCTACCGCATCACACGGCTCGGTCTCTGGAACGCCCGCGCCGCCGGTCACACCGCCAAAAATATGCTCGACACCCTCGAGAAGTACTCCAAATTCCCCATCCCCCAGAGTGTTTCCATCGATATCGCCGAGACGGTCGGGCGCTATGGCCGGCTCGTCATCGAGCGCGACGAGAATGGCACGCTCATCCTGCGGTCGAGCGATGCCGCGGTGTTGAGCGAGATTGTGCGGGCCAAGCGCATCGCCCCCCTACTGTTCCTGCCTGAGGACCAGCAGGGCAGGGGTTCCGAGATTGACCGGTACGAGATCCAGGCCTGGGCTCGCGGCCAAGTGAAGCAGGAGTTGGTCAAGCTCGGCTGGCCGGCCGAGGACCTCGCAGGATACACACCAGGCACGCCACATCCGATCTCCCTCAATACCAGTGCGTGGAACCTGCGGGAGTACCAGAATCAGGCGATCTCGAGTTTTGTGGATGGCGGTTCTGGCGTTGTCGTGTTGCCCTGTGGCGCGGGCAAGACACTCGTCGGCGCGGGGGCGATGGCCAGGGTCGAAACCACGACGCTGATTCTTGTGACCAACACCGTTTCCGCGCGGCAGTGGAGGGCAGAGCTGCTCAAGCGCACGACACTCACCGAGGATGAGATCGGCGAGTATTCCGGGCAGGTGAAAGAGGTGAAGCCGGTCACCATCGCGACCTACCAGATC
>JAYTTG010000291.1:0-1646 GCA_043745175.1 Microbacteriaceae bacterium | reverse complement strand
TGTGGCCCAGCATGAGCAGATGCTCCGTCGCGAGCCGCGCGATCGCTATCTCATCGATTTCTAGCGATGGCACCCCGGCGAGCGGTCCACCAAGGCCGACGAGCGGCTTGTCGAGTGCAAGCAGGCCGGAAATCTCGTCGGTGGTGAGTGCGAGGGCGACGGCAATCACGGCGTCTACGCGGCGTCGGCGCAGGAAATGTTCGAACACGCTGCGGCGTTCGTCGCCGCCTCCGCTCAGGTTGTACAGCGTGAGATCGTACCCATTGCGGAGCAGTGCGCGCTCTGCGCCCTCGACGACCGAGGAGAAGAACCAGCGGTTGAGGTGCGGCACGACGACGCCGACGTTGCGCGTGCGCCCGGACGCGAGGCTCGAGGCATTCGACGACACGACATAGTGCAGGTCTTTTGCGGCGGACTCGACCCTGGCCCGGGTCTCAGCCGAAACCGATCCGTTGCCGCTAAGCGCCCGGGAGACGGTGGCCGCAGAAACTCCGGCCCGGTGGGCAACCTCGTCGATGCCCACCATGACTTCAGCGGGCGGCTTTGCGCGAGCTGATCACTCCGGTGTCGAATCCCAACAGATGCAGCCCACCGTGGAAACGCGCGTGCTCGATCTTGATACACCGATCCATCACGACGGCGAGTCCCTTGCTTTGCCCGAAGCGGGCCGCGTCCTCATTCCAGATACCGAGCTGCAGCCAGACGGTGGTCGCCCCGACTGCGAGAACGTCGTCGATGACAGTCGGGATATCGCTCGACTTGCGAAAGACGTCGACGATGTCCGGAACCTCGGGGAGGGATGCGAGGTCGGGGTAGGCCTTCTGCCCGAGGATGGTGTCGGCATTCGGATTGACGAAGTAGACCCGATAGTCGCTCGAGGACATCAGGTAGGTGCCAACGAAGTAGCTTGAGCGCGCCGCGTTGGGTGACGCCCCGACGATTGCAATCGACTTCGCCCGGCGCAGGATACCCAAGCGCTGCCGAGCGCTCGGCCCGACCCACGTGCGCTGGGACTTGAGGAGTTTGGCCAGGGGAGACTCGGCGGGAAGGGAACAACTCAGGCCGTTGGGGAGCACGATGATTTCGTCGAGGGTCACATCAGCCATTGGTTCTCCTGCGGGTTATCTTGACAGGCTCGATCATCGGGCGGTCGTCGCTCTGGTCAGTGCCTGGTCGAGGTCGTAGAGGATGTCGGCGGCGTCTTCAATGCCCACGCTGACGCGAACCAGCCCCGGAAGCACGCCGGCGTCGATGAGCTGTTGCTCGTTCAGCTGGGCATGGGTAGTCGAGGCTGGATGGATGACCAGGGTCTTGGCATCGCCGATATTGGCGAGATGACTGGCCAGTTCGACCGATTCGATGAACGTCTGGCCGACCGCACGGCCACCCTTCACACCGAAACTGAAAACGGCTCCTGGGCCTTTTGGGAGGTATTTCCTGGCCCGTTCATGGTGCGGGTGGCTCACCAGTCCGGCCCAGTTGACGAATTCGATGCGCGGGTCGTTCTCGAGCCATTCGGCCACGATTTTCGCATTGTCCACATGGGCTTGCAGGCGGTACGGCAGAGTCTCGACGCCCTGAGCCAGGAGCCAGGCCGAGTGCGGTGAGAGAGCCGGCCCGATATCGCGAAGCTGCTCTGCCCGCAG
>JAYTTG010000290.1:0-1667 GCA_043745175.1 Microbacteriaceae bacterium | reverse complement strand
TTAATGCGGTCAAGTGCTGCGGCGACCTCCACCTTGGGGTAGCGCTCGGCGAGATCGTTGACGATCGCGGAGAGTTGGCCCTTATCGGCCACGGCCTCAACGTACGGGTAGTCCTCCGGAAGCGTCTCGTTGAAGAGCGCCCGACCGAGGCTCGTGTTCACGAGCACCGGCTTGCCGATTTCGAAGCCGGCCGGCTCCTCACCCTCGGCGAAGACGACATCCGACAAGCGGATGCGCACCTTCGCGTTGAGGTCGACCGAGTGCTGGTCGTGAGCGAGGATCGCCTCGGCGATCGAGGAGAACGCGCGGCCTTCGCCGACGACGCCTTCCTTGAGCGTGGTGAGGTGGTGCAGCCCGATAATCATGTCCTGCGTCGGCAGGGTAACCGGGCGGCCATCCGATGGCTTCAGGATGTTGTTCGATGCGAGCATCAGGATGCGCGCCTCGGCCTGGGCCTCGACGGACAGCGGAAGGTGCACGGCCATTTGGTCACCGTCGAAGTCGGCGTTGAACGCCGCGCAGACGAGCGGGTGAAGCTGGATGGCCTTGCCCTCGACTAGCTGCGGCTCGAACGCCTGGATGCCCAGACGGTGAAGCGTTGGCGCGCGGTTGAGCAGCACGGGACGCTCGCGGATGATCTCCTCGAGCACGTCCCACACCTGCGGACGGCTCCGCTCGACCATGCGCTTGGCGCTCTTGATGTTCTGCGCGTGGCTGAGGTCGATGAGGCGCTTGATCACGAAGGGCTTGAACAACTCGAGCGCCATCTGCTTGGGCAGGCCACACTGATGGAGCTTGAGCTGCGGTCCGACGATGATGACCGAACGCCCGGAGTAGTCGACGCGCTTTCCGAGCAGGTTCTGGCGGAATCGTCCCTGCTTGCCCTTGAGCATGTCACTCAGGGACTTGAGGGCGCGGTTACCCGTACCGGTGACCGGGCGACCACGGCGACCGTTGTCGAACAGTGCGTCGACGGCCTCTTGCAGCATCCGTTTCTCGTTGTTGACGATGATCTCGGGGGCACCGAGATCAAGCAGGCGACGCAGGCGGTTATTGCGGTTGATCACACGACGGTAGAGGTCGTTGAGGTCCGAGGTCGCGAAGCGACCACCGTCGAGTTGCACCATCGGGCGCAGTTCGGGCGGGATGACCGGTACTACCTCGAGCACCATGGCGGCCGGCGAGTTGCCAGTCTGGAGGAAGGAGTTGACCACGCGCAGTCGCTTGATCGCACGGATCTTCTTCTGGCCCTTGCCATTGGCAATCTGATCGTGAAGGTCATCACTTTCGGTGGCGAGGTCGAAGGCCTGGAGGCGCTTCTGGATGGCCTCGGCGCCCATGTAGGCCTCGAAGTACACGCCGAAACGATCCTGGAGGTCGTGGAAGACGGCATCCTCAGGCTTGAGATCGCCGACCTTGAGGCTGCGGAAGTCGTCCCACACCCGTTCGAGCTGGGCGATCTGCTCGTCGAAGGACTTCCGAGCCTGGCCCATCTCTTTCTCAGCGACGTCCTTGGTTCGACGCTTCTGGTCGGCCTTTGCACCCTCTTCTTCCAGGGCGGCAAGGTCGGTCTCTAGGCGCTGAAGACGGTCCGCGATCCGCGCATCCCGCTGGCTCTCCAGCTCCTTGATCTCGAGCCGGATCTCGTTCTCAAGTCCGGGCATGTC
>JAYTTG010000289.1:0-6064 GCA_043745175.1 Microbacteriaceae bacterium | reverse complement strand
ACGGCCCGTACGACCCCTCCCCCGTCTCGGCTGGTACCCAGCCGGACTGGTACATCGGGTTTGCCGACGGAATGCTGCGGCTGATTCCGCCGGGGTGGGAGGTTGTGTGGTTCAACCACACCTACTCATTCAACATCATCGTGATCACGGTGATCCTCATTGCATTCCTGGCCATTGTTGCAACGTATCCATTCGTCGAGGCCTGGATCACGGGAGACAAGCGCGAGCATCACATCGCCGAGCGTCCGCGCAATGCGCCGACTCGGACAGCGATCGGTGCTGCCGGTGTCACGTTCTATGCAGTGCTCTGGGCAGCAGCCAGCTCGGACCTTATGGCGACGCACTTCAAGGTCACCATTGAAGGAGTCATTCACGTACTTCAGGTGTTGTTCTTCCTCGGTCCGGTGCTCGCGTTCTTCATTACCAAGCGCGTGTGCCTCGGCCTGCAGAAGAAGGATCGGGAGATCGCTCTTCACGGTTACGAGTCTGGGCGCATCGTGCGCCTCCCCGGCGGGGAATACATCGAGGTGCACGAGCAACTGGATGACTATGAGCGCTGGCGCCTGGTGAGCTACAACGAGCACCAGCCACTGATGATCCAACCGGATGCCAATGGTCGGGTTTCGGGAGCACAGCGCACTCGAGCTGCTCTCTCGCGCTGGTTCTTCGAAGACCGAATCGCACCCGCCACACAGACTGATCTCGAACGGTCGTCAGAGCACCACTAGCCCAACGAGGTTCACCGTCCACAGGCCCCGACCAGAACCCTTGGTCGGGGCCTGTCGTGTCGACTGGGGCAACAATATGCTCTGACCCAGAACATTCCCGGACATTTCCGGTTCGGTCGAACACGTCAGAAGAACCAAAATCACAGCATCTGCTCGCTGGCCTCATTCCGAAAAATGGGCCGAGTCATGAGTCCACTGCCACGCTCGGCGTCATGATGCGGCCCGTGCCGATCAGCGCGGTGAACGCCGTCGCGCTCTGTGGAACGACGTGAGCTCTATCAACGGAGCCAAACGCCTCGCCTGTGTGACTTCCAACCAAAGAGACGTGAGCGGCAGTCCTTACAGCATCCGTGCACTACTTGCGGAAGCCGAGTACGAGGCCCAACTCTCGCCCAGATTTCGTGGACCTCACGATCGGCCCTTTCACCCTGCCACGGACCAACTGGCGTGAAACCGGATGAAAGCCGCATTCACGGTTTTAGCGACACGCTACTCAGAGCCGGTGGGCAGCACCTGCCTGCAAGCGCGATCCTCGACGTTGCGCAATCCTGACACGTCCGCTTCGAAGTCCCTGTGGACAACCAGCGGTCACGCAGAACGAGCCACATGAGGAGGCGGAAACCGCAGTCTTCGCGGCCCGGCCTTCCAGCTGTAAACAGGTCAGTCGCTGACGAAGCTCTTCTTCAGGAAGTCGGACGTTGAACGATAGTCGAGGCGCTCGTAAAACCGCGCCGCATGGCTGCTTGCCACCGTGAGCTGGCGCACGCCGCGCGAGCGGCATTCATCTTCGATAGCCGAAACGAGCAGGCTGCCGAGGCCACGATCCCTGGCCGGAGTGTTCACGGCGAGCTCTTGGATCTGGGCCGAGTCACCATTCGTATAAAGCAATCGCTCGATGGTTGTGTAGGCGTAACCCGACACGACACCGTCGAGATCAGCGACGAGAAGCACGTGTTCACGGCTGGGCTGTACGGCATGAGCGAACGCCTCTGTGAACGAATCACGATTCGGTTTCTCGCCAATGCCGAGCTGCGCGACAAGGGCAAACACAGCATCGACATCGGCCGGAGCCGCAAGCCGCACGCTTGTGGGACTAACGGGCAAAATTTCCGCGGTAGTACTCATAGACCCACCCTACGAGACTGATGAGGGTAAGGGCAGCACCGAAGAACGCAATCCAGATGCCGATTGCGATTCCCATGAACAGGAGAGCGCCACCGGCTGCAAGCAGGATGGGCCACCAACTCCAAGGACTGAAAAACCCCTGTTCCGAATCACCATCATCGATGTTCGCGTCGAGGCGATCCTCGGGAAGCACGCCTCCGACAGACTTGCTCGTCCGGCCGAGGTAGAACCCGACAAATGCCGAGAGGATTGCCGAAAGCCCGATTGTGACGGTACCCGCCCACTCGACCGGGGATCCCTGTCCCCTGCCTTCGGTTCCGGCGAGCTGGGTGACGTATCCGTTGTTGTGCTGGGCAATGCTCCAGGTGACATAGGCGATATCTACGATGACAAAAAAGGCGGCGAGAATCCAAAATATTCGAGCTTGGGCATTCATGGGTCTATTTGACCTGTCCGTCAGCAACATCGTAGGTCGCAGCTTGCGGTGCGTCCTTGTACGCGCCCAAACCGCCGATCCCGACCGGAATCCCGGCCTCGGGATGGTTGAGGTCGAAGGCCGGCGATTCGGAGCGGATCCGCGGGATCGAGGTGAAATTATGCCGAGGCGGCGGACAGGATGTCGCCCACTCGAGAGACCGCCCGTAGCCCCACGGATCGTTGACCGTCACTCGCGGTGCTGTCCGAGCCGTGACGTAGACGTTGAAGATAAACGGCAACATCGAGACACCGAGAATCATGGCCCCGACTGTAGAGAGCTGGTTCATCCAGGTAAAGCCGTCCTGCGGCTGATAGCTGGCATAGCGACGGGGCATCCCCATTACCCCGAGCCAATGCTGCACAAGGAATGTCATATGGAAACCGATAAACAGGAGCCAGAAGTGGATCTTGCCGAGCCGCTCGTTGAGCATTTTGCCCGTCCACTTCGGCCACCAGAAGTAGAACCCGC
Source organism: Microbacteriaceae bacterium (assembly GCA_043745175.1). Lineage (GTDB taxonomy): Bacteria > Actinomycetota > Actinomycetes > Actinomycetales > Microbacteriaceae > Lacisediminihabitans. The sequence continues at coordinate 3,265 of JAYTTG010000289.1, read as the reverse complement.
TGAACATCGCGAAGACGACCGTACCGAAGACGACATAGTGGAAATGCGCCACGACGAAGTAGCTGTCGGAGACGTGGAAATCGAGCGGCGGTGACGCGAGGATCACCCCGGTGAGCCCGCCGAACACGAAGGTGATGAGGAATCCAATCGCCCACAGCATCGGCGTCTCAAAGGTGATCGATCCACGCCACATCGTGCCGACCCAGTTGAAGATCTTCACGCCGGTAGGAACCGCGATAAGCATCGACATGAGGGAGAAGAACGGAAGAAGCACCGATCCGGTGACGTACATGTGGTGGGCCCATACCGTGACAGACAATGCCGCGATAGTGATGGTGGCATAGACCAACGTCTTGTAGCCGAAAATCGGCTTGCGACTGAAAACGGGGATCACCTCGGAGATAATTCCGAAGAAAGGCAACGCGATGATGTAGACCTCTGGATGTCCGAAGAACCAGAACAGATGCTGCCAGAGGATCGCCCCACCAGCCTCCACGTTATAGAGGTGGGAGCCGAATACTCGATCCGATCCCAACGCAAATAGAGCAGCGGCGAGCACCGGGAAAGCCATGAGGATCAGGATGGATGTGACCAGCGAATTCCACACGAAGATCGGCATGCGGAACATGGTCATTCCGGGAGCACGCATCGTGACGATGGTCGTGATGAAGTTGACCGCACCGAGAATGGTGCCGAACCCGCTCAGCGCCAGTCCAAAGACCCAAAGGTTTCCCCCGAGAGACGGGGAGAAAGTCGTGGTGGACAGCGGGACATAGGCGAACCAACCGAAGGAGGCTGCGCCCTGCGGAGTGAGGAACCCGGCGACAGCGATCAGAGAGCCGAAACTGTAGAGCCAGTATGCGTAGGCGTTCAGGCGCGGGAATGCAACGTCCGGAGCTCCGATTTGAATCGGCATCAGAAAGTTTACAAAGCCAGCGAAGAGCGGGGTGGCGAACATGAGAAGCATGATCGTTCCGTGCATCGTAAAGAGCTGGTTGTACTGGTCCTTGGTCCCCACGATCTGAAGCCCCGGCTCGAACAGCTGGGCCCGGATCACCAGCGCCATCACTCCGCCGAGAAGGAAGTACAGGAACGAGGTGATCAGGTAGAGGTACCCGATTTTCTTGTGATCGGTCGTGGTGATCCAGCCGACCAGCACGTTCCCTTTGGGGCCAACACTCGAGGTGGTGGGTGCCCCGGTGGTGGGTGCCCCGGTAGACGGTGGTGCGGAAGTTGTCGCTGTGCTCATGGTGATCGCCCTAGTTCTTGGCTTGCGGTACTTTGTTGCTCGGCAGATTAGTGTTCGTGTTGTACTCCGGGCCGAGAATGCCGGTCTGGCCCTTGTCCGCGAGACTCTGGATGTAGGCGTCGAACTCCGGTTGGGTGACGACCTTTACCTGAAACAGCATGACGGAGTGGTAGTCCCCGCACAGCTCCGCACATTTTCCTTGAAAGGTTCCGAGCTTGGTCGGCGTGACGTACTCGTAGTTGTTCTTGCCGGGGATGTTGTCTTTCTTATATAGGAAATCGATCACCCAGAACGAGTGGATAACATCCCGGCTCTCGATCTTGATCTGCACACTCTTGTTGATTGGCAAGTACAGTGTCGGGATTTTGGCACGATCGACACTGCCGTCGCCGTTCTGAATCTGCTGTGCCTGAATCCCCGGGGAGTTCACCCCGTTGTTGCCCGGCCCGACTCCGGGGTAGTTGAAGTCCCACGCCCAGCGCTTGCCGTAGACCTCGACCTTTACGTCGGGGTTTTTCACCACGTGCTCGATCGAGTTCTGCTCTTTGGCGGTGAAAGCAAAGAAGCCGAGCACAAGGATCAGCGGGACGATCGTATAGAAGATCTCGATCGGCAGGTTGTAGCGAAGTTGCACTGGCAGACCGGTCTGGCCCTTGCGGCGACGATAGACGATCGCCGCCCAGATGATGAGGCCCCAGGTGATGATTCCCACTGCGAGCAATACGATCCACGAGGTGACCCACAGGCCCGTGATCCCGTCTGTGTGCTTCGTCGCGCCAGCGGAGCCCGCGGGTAGGAAACCCCGGAGCTGCTGCTGGCTGCAGCCTGCCAGAATGACGACGAGCGTGACAGCGATTGGAGCTACTGCCCATCGAAGACGGCGGTTGGAACGCACCTGGGACCTCTCGAATGACACGGACTTACGGGGCACTTGCTGGGACGGATCCCAGTTTATTTGGTAATTCGAGCCTACTCTGCAGGACGCGCGCTCCCCGACCGGAATGGACAACCGAACCGGTAGATTCGCTGAAAATCCGCAGCAAAGAAGGGAACCGCCGGCGGCGATTCCCTTCCCTGGACACATCGTGGGAGCATGCTGCCAGCTCGTGCTCCGCGCCTGCTGCCAATGAACTAGTGGAAGCTGTCTCCACAGGCACAGCTTCCCGAGGCGTTGGGATTGTCGATGGTGAAGCCCTGCTTTTGGATGGTGTCTTCGAAGTCGATGGTCGCCCCGTCGAGGTAGGGCACGCTCATCTTGTCCACCACGACCTCGACACCGTCGAAGTCGACGGTGGCGTCACCGTCGAGCAGCCGCTCGTCGAAGTAGAGCTGATAGACGAGTCCGGAGCATCCGCCGGGCTGTACCGCGACGCGCAGTCGGAGATCGTCGCGACCCTCCTGCTCGTAGAGGCTGCGCACCTTCGTTGCTGCAGTGTCGGTGAGACCGACACCGTGGGGGGCAGAGGTCTCGGTCGACGTTTCGGCGGACACGGCATCAGTCAGCGTGGTGTCGGTCATGGCAACTCCTTCGGTTTAACAAGTACTTCTGAAGAGTCTAAGCACCGAAGGCTGCGGATTGTTCCCGTGACAACGGCCATGGGTCAGACGCGTTCATTGAGGCGAGCAAGCAGAACGGCTTCGGTGAGGATGGCGCGCTGGAACACACCGAGGTGCAGGGATTCGTTGGGGCTGTGCGCGCGAGAATCCGGATCCTCGACGCCAGTCACGAGGATCTGCGCAGCGGGGAACAACTCGACGAGATCCGCAATAAAGGGAATGGAACCGCCGACGCCCATCTCAACGGCGTCCGCACCCCAGGCGTCCGACATTGAGGTCTTCGCCTCGGCCACGGCCCAGCCACTCGTGTCGACGAGGAAGCCATTCCCGGTGTCGACGTCGTCGATCTCGATCCGGGCGCCGAAGGGCGCGTGGGCGCGGAGGTGAGTCTCGAGTGCGGCGAACGCTTCGGTGCCCTGCTGGCCGGGAGCGATGCGAGCGCTGATCTTGACGCTGATG
>JAYTTG010000288.1:0-6074 GCA_043745175.1 Microbacteriaceae bacterium | reverse complement strand
AGGCCAGCGGTTCCACTGACGATCGTGCGCGATTCGTCTGTTCCACCAATCCACAGCTCGTTCGGGGTCTCTTGGTTGAATTGATAAGACCCCTCGGTACCATCGAACGAAAACCACAATCGGTTCTTCCGACCCCTGGAAATTTGACTGACCGTCAACGAGCCCACCGCCGACTGGTCGGTCTCGAACAGCACGGTGGCCACATCTTCTGTGCCGACGGATAACGACAGCCCTGATTCGCCTCGATTCAGGTAGGACGTCGTAAGGTTCGCCGCTATGCGCACGATTCGGTGCCCGGTGACGAACTCCATGAGGTCGCACCAGTGCACCCCGATGTCGGCAAAGGCCCGCGAGACTCCGCCCTTTGCCGGATCCACTCTCCAGTTGGTTGACAGCGGCTCGGCAAGCCAATCCTGCAGATACGAGCCATGCAGCAGCAAAAGACTCCCAGCCTCATTGGCCTGAATTCTCGAACGAATCTCGTGGATGGTCGGGTAGTAACGGTAGGCAAAGGGCACCGCCGTTGGCACCCCCGCCGCCTGCGCGGCCTCGGTCAGCATTTGGGCGTCACAGAGCGTCGTTGCCAGCGGCTTTTCGCACACCACCGGCTTGCCCGCAGCAATAGCGGCGAGCGAGAACTCGGCATGAAGATCATTCGGGGTGCAGATGTGGATGACATCGATCTCCGGTGAGGCGATCAACTCTGCTGCAGAGTCGAAGCTCTGCCGCGCCCCGAGCCGCCGCGCAGCGGCCCGGGTGCTTGCCCGACTCGAGGCGCTGATCCCGCTCACCTCATGCCCCGCGGCACGAACCGCCCGCGAATGAACCTCGGCGATAAAGCCCCCACCAATGATTCCGGCACGCAGGGGAGCGCCAATAAGCATTTACTTCTTCCTTGACAGTGCCACAGCGGCAATGATGATGGCGCCACGGATTATCTGCTGCTGACTGACATCGAGGCCGGCGAGGATCAAGCCATTGTTGACGAGCCCGATGAACAGCGCACCAAACAGGCTGCCGACGACACGGCCGCGCCCGCCGAAGAGGCTTGTGCCACCGAGGATTACAGCGGCGATAACCGACAGTTCATCTCCGGTGCCCCACTGGAATCGACCCGATTGCAGGCGACCGGCGTACAACATGCCGGCAACGCTGGCGGCCATCCCGGAGAGCACAAGCACCGTGAACTTGACCCGAGCGGTGTTGATTCCCGTGAACTGGGCCGCGGTCTGGTTTCCGCCAGTGGCGAGCACCTGCCGACCGAACTTGGTTTTGTTCATTACTAATGCACCGACAGCCACGAAGACGAGCGCCCAGATCAGCAGTCCGGGGATGATCCCAATATCGCCGCCGCCGAAGAGGGCGTTGAAGAAGGGATCGGCGATCGGGATCGGGGCGGAATCAGTGATCCACCGCGCCACTCCAACGACGAGCCCCAGCATTCCGAGGGTGACGAGGAATGAGGGCACTTTGAGGAGGGAAACGAGTCCACCGTTGATTGCGCCAATCACCAGGCCGACGGCGAGGCCGGCGAGAATTCCCACAACGGTACCAAAGTGCGAAATTGCGATCGCCGCGACAACACTCGAGAGCCCGGCAACGCTGCCGATGCTCAGGTCGATTTCGGCGGTGGCAATCACGTATGTCATGGCGACCGCCATGACCGAGATGCTCGCGGTCTGCCGCACGATGTTGAGCAGATTGTTCGGGGTGGTGAAGCCGCTGTCCCCGAGGGTGATCGCGAACAGTAGAAAGGCCGCAACGAAACCGATGTAAATGACGTTTTGGCGCCAGTCGACGCGGCGTGCGACGGAGAGTGTCCGCGTGAGCACGCTGGCTGATGTGGACATTTATGCTCCCTGAATTGCAAGTTGGAGATATTCCTCATTAGGAATCTCAGATCTGACCATATTTTTTACAACTTCACCGTCACGGAGCACGAGGATCCGGTCGCTCACGGCCAGAAGTTCGGGAAGCTCAGATGAGATGAACAGCACTCCCTTTCCGTCGTCCGCGATCGCTCGCACCATCTCGAGAATCTCAGACTTGGTGCCGATATCGACACCTGCGGTTGGCTCATCCATCATCAAAACCTTTGGTTCTGTGCCAAGCCATTTGGCAATCACAACCTTTTGCTGATTGCCGCCGGAGAGCTTTCCCACCGGCATGGTTGGATTGGCGACCTTGATCGAGAACTGGGAGATGAGTGCCTGGGCGAGGGTGACAACTTTTTTCGCGTTGAGAAACATGCCGGATTTGGTGCGATCGAGAAGGGGAAGGATCAGGTTGTCACGCACGGAATGTTCGAGTACCAGCCCCTGTGATCGACGGTCCTCAGGAATAAGGGCGAGCCCCTCTGCCATCGCTTGCTTTGTGCTGCGAATGGTCACGGGCTTACCGCCGATTTTCACGGAGCCGTTCGTGACCGAGTCGATGCCAAACAGGGTGCGCACGAGTTCGGTGCGCCCGCTCCCCATGAGCCCGGCGAGACCGATGATCTCGCCCTCGCACAGGGTGAATGACACGTTCCGCACCCGGGTTCCGCTCGTCAAGCCCACAGCTTCCAGCACGGGCACACGGCCACCGCTTGCCGATCTCTCACGCCACTCGAGTTGGGCATCGATTTTTCGCCCGACAATTCCTTCGACGATCTGGGCCGGAGAAATACTGCTGAGCTCGCTGGTGAGAACTTTCGCGCCATCTCGGAGAACCGTAATCCGGTCAGCGATGCGATAGATCTCATCCATTCGATGGGAAATGTAGATGATCGAAATCCCGCGAGCTTTCAAACGCCCAATGAGCTCGAACAGTGCCTCAGCCTCATGCTTGGCCAGGCTCGCTGTCGGCTCATCCATGATCAGCACCTTCGCGTTTTGAGCGAGGGCCTTGGCGATCTCGGTGAGTTGCCAGTACGCGGTGCTCAAATTCGCCATTGATGCAGACGGATCGACTTCGACACCCATGTCAGCGAAGAGTGCGGCGGTCCGATCCCGTGCAGTGCGATCTGAAATCAGAAAGCCGCGCCCAAGCGGCTCGTCAGTAAGAAAGACATTCTGCGCGACGGTCAAAGTCGAGATCAGGCTGAACTCCTGAAACACCATGCCGATGCCGGCGGCACGCGCCGCGAACGTATCGGTGATTTTGACCGGGATACCGTCCACGAAAATCTCTCCGGAGTCTGCAGAATGCACACCCTGAAGAATCTTCATTAAAGTGGATTTGCCTGCTCCGTTTTCACCGGCCAGAGCGTGGACTTCTCCCTTGATCAAAGAAAAGTCCACATTTTTCAGCACAACCACTCCACTGAAGGCCTTCGAGATGCCCGTCATCTCGACGACGGCAACCTGGTCTGTCGTCATCGTGACACCTCGAATTCGCCCGTCTCGCGGTTGAGGAGCGGGACGTTGGTCCAGAGCCCTGTCTCGGCGGAGGTGAGGATTGCATCATCGACGAGTGCAACCTGATAGCCGTCGCCGAAGTCGGGACGCACCGGCTCCCCGCCGGCGATGGCAGTGAAGAAGTCGTGAGCTTCGATGATCTTGGTCTCGCCGTAGCCGATGCCGAGCGCCGGAATGGGCCACAGGTTGGCTCCGTTCGGATGATTCGGACCGGTGTAGACGGTGCGGAATCCACGTCGGTCTCCGCCGTCAGACTTGAAACACACCTGCAACTCGTCACGGTTCTCATAGTTGAAGAAAATGGAACCCTCGGTGCCGTGAATTTCAAAGGTGATAAAATTATTGCGTCCCCATGCGTTTCTGGTCGCTTCGAGTGAACCTACAGCGCCGCTGGCAAATTTCACCAGTGTCATAACTTCATCGTCGACGTCGACGTGAGCCTTCGGCCCCGTGTCAACCCGACTATTTCCTAGGGAGTCCGAGCCGGCCGACTGAATCGGTCGTTCCTTAATAAACGTCGAAGTGAGTGCACTGACCGACGTGATGTCGCCGGCAAGGTAGCGGGCGATATCGACGATGTGGGTGGCGATATCCCCAACCGCGCCGGACCCGGCGATCTTTTTCTGGAAACGCCAGGAGAGCGGCGAAGCGGGGTCGGCACTCCAATCCTGAAGATAGGTCGCCCGAAAGTTCAGGATGTCGCCGATCGCCCCCTCGTCGATGTACCTCTTGGCGAGCGCGACGGCAGGGGTGCGTCGGTAGTTGAAGGCGACCATGTGCACCTGAGTACTGAGCCGAGCGGCCGCATACATTGCTGCGGACTCTTCAACCGTGCGGGCCAGCGGCTTCTCGCAGATAACGTGCTTGCCAGCCTCGAGCGCTGCGATGGCGATTTCCGCGTGCAAGTTATTGGGAGTAGCGATATCGACAACGTCGATCTCGGGATCGTTGACGATGCTCCGCCAGTCGCTCGTCGAGTTCTCGAAGCCAAATCGGGCCGCCGCATCCTTGGCGAGTTCATCCGTTGCTTCGGCAATGACTTTTTTGACTGGTACGAGTTCGGTGGGCCAGAAAAACATCGGAACGGCGGAATAGGCCAGGGAATGCGCCTTCCCCATAAAGCCGCCACCGATAAGTCCAACGTTGATTGTCTTCATGAAGTCTCCTGAGGGTTGAAAGAGGGCAATTATTCGGGTGGGTAAAACGGAAAATTATTCGGCAAGAAGGGAGTCGAGATACCTCTTGCTAATCTCGGCGGCTTCTTTGGGATCACCGTCGTAGTCATCGAGCTCGACCATCAGCCAGCTGTCATAGCCTGCCTCGCGCACTGCGGCAATGATGTCGGGAAAGCCGAGGTGTCCACGGCCGAGCGGCATGAAACGCTGTGTGTCTCGGTCGAAGTCCTTGAGGTGAACATGGGCCAGCCGATTCGAGTACTGACGGATCAGTGCGGCCGGGTCACCTCCGCCAGCGGCGAGGTGCGCGGTGTCCGGGCAAAATTGGATGGTGGACAGGGACATGAGGCGTTCGAGGCCCTCCGGCGTCTCCACCAGAGTTCCGAGGTGCGGATGGTAGCTGGATTCGAGCCCGTGAGCCGCTGCTATTGCTGCCGCCCGGTCAAGCCCGCGGGCGAGGGCGTCGAAATCACCGTTGTGTGGTGCGCCGACGCGCTTCGCTCCACCTCCGATCACTAGGCGAGTCGCCCCAAACCGCGCCGCCAAAGTGGCCGCCCGGGTGATCTTATGCAGTTCTTCGTCGAGGATGTCCGCATAGATAAAGTTCGCGCCGGTATAGACCCCCACCAGCTCAAGATTGGTTTCGTGCAGCCAACCGAGCAGCGTTTCTGGAGTCTCCTCATAGTCAACGAGGTTTCCATCGAACATTTCTGTTCCGGTGTATCCGGCACTGGCAATATCCCGCAGCGCCTGTTCGGTATTCCCATTGGTGCGATAGAACAGGTCTTTTACGCTGGTGACTCCGCCGGCGGTACCCACAACGCCGCCCCAAGTAATGGTGGGATAACCAAGTTTCATGAAAGTCTCCTCTTTGAGAACCGTCTGAACGACGGCAGTTTTTGAGCCAGCTACGGCAAATGCGCCAGGGTGATTGTTAGTCTCGCACGACATGCAACTTTTGTCGAATATCGACGATAGAATCGAAGCTATTGTCGTTTCAAGACCCCACTTTTGGCCGCACAGCGCAAAACCGGGTATGCGTCGACCGAAAGATATGAGGGATTACCGTGGTGAAAATTGCCGGAGGATTTGGGGCAAGCGAACTTTTCCAGTTCTTGCGTGATGGAGAGCCGCGCACCCGTGCGGAGCTCGCGCAGCTGACGGGACTCGCTCGTTCCACGATCTCGCTGCGGATCGATGAACTCTTGGAGCATGGTCTGGTCAAACCGGTTGGCGAAGCGGTCTCCACCGGCGGAAGGCCTCCGGCCCAAATCGCACTGAATCCGGGAGCGCGGGTGGTGGTGGCCGCCGACCTCGGGGCCACGCACGGGCGAGTCGCGATTACGGATCTGTCGGGCAGGGTCTTGCAATCCGTTCTCGAAGACTTAGTAATAGCCAACGGCCCTGAGGTGGTTCTTGATTGGCTTGTGCTCACGATCAACAGGCTGATGGTCGAATGTGACCGACCGATCTCTGATCTCGTGGCCGTCGGCATTGGGCT
>JAYTTG010000287.1:0-6088 GCA_043745175.1 Microbacteriaceae bacterium | reverse complement strand
CCGGCCAGTAGCCCTGGTCGAGGGTCGACAGTAGGAAGGTCGGCGTTCCATTGAGCGTGATGCGCTGCTTGCCGCCGACGTTCGCGACGGCGATCGATCGCAGGCCGGCATAGCTCTCGACGCTGTCCTTTCCGTTGCCGTTGCCGCTGAGCGTAGCCTTGAAGGTATAGAGGAACGGATCATCCGGGCTCCAGAGGCGGGGTTTCGGAACCGTCAGTTTCATCGAGTCGTTCGCCGCACCGCTGCCGCTGGCCACCTTCTTGGATCCGGCGTAGACGTCGACCGAGAGTTTCTTATTGGTCGGGTCGCCGTTGAGTGTCGTCGCGATCGTGAAGCTCGAGGAGGCGACATCCGGAGTCGCGGTGAAGGTTGCGATACTCGTTGCGGCCACAGGCTCGAGCCAGACCGACTGCCAGATTCCGGATGCGGCGGTGTAGAAGATGCCGCTCGGATCGAGCCGCTGCTTACCGACCGGAATTGTGGCGCTGTCCACCGGCGAGTGCACCGCAACGACAATCTCCTGCGGGCCGCGCGCACGGAGAGCGCTCGTGATGTCCACGCTGAACGCGTCGTACGCTCCGGTGTGACGCGCGACTTGGGTACCGTTCACGTAGACGGTCGCGTCGTAATTAACCGCGCCGAAGTTGAGTCGCAAGTGCTGGTCACCGGTGGTGAAGTTCTTCGGCAGATCCACGGTGCGGCGATAAAACATGTAGTCGGAATGCTTCTGTACTCCGCTCAGTGCCGACTCGGCCGGGTACGGCACCAGGATCTGCCCGGCGAGGTCAGTGCCGATCGGGGGAGCGCTGAAGCCATCGGTCTCCGCGTACTGCCAGAGCCCGTTGAGACTCTGCCACTGGGGGGATGCCACGGACGGGCGCGCCAATTGTGGCCGAGGGTAATCGGGCAGCGCGTTCGACGGGGTGACGTCGGTGGTCCACGGTGTGGCGAGGGGAGCGGTCTTCCCGCTCCAGGTGTTTCCGGTGGGAGCCGCGGCATTTGCAATTCCTGGTGCTGCGATCAGTGCGATCGTGCTGGTCGTGGCGAGCACGATGCCCGTCCACCGCCGGCGTCTGTTCGTCATTCGTGCCCAACTTCCTTGTTGACTATCGACAGAGCCGACGCAGGTGCTCGGGATGGCGGCGGGGAGACGACTGTGAACTCCCTGTGGTCATTGTTGCTAAATCGTGTCCGAAAGTCCAGTTTTTCTCGACGGTCGCATGAGTCGACCCTCCGCGCTCCCGAGTGACACGCGCCCCCGAAAATTCGGACGCACGTGTCACCCAGCGGCGCAGAGATTCCCGGCATCCCCCGGCATCCCCTGGCACCCACCAGGAAGGCACCGGCAGCCCGCGACCGTATCGAGACCGGCGCGACCCGTGTAAGCTCTCAAGCTGTACTTCGGCGAGGGATGTCATACATCCGTTATCGACGCGGTGGATCGGGCACGTGGCTGCTTTCAGCCCCAAAGTCTTTCCTCACGCTGATGCGTTCGAGTGGAAACCAATAGACGCGGGCACTGTGTTGAAACACAGAAAGTCCGCGAAGGAGAAGAATGTCTGAGAAGAAAGCTCACAAAGAGCTCACCAATAAGATCGCGGCCGAGTCGCGCACCACCTTCGGCAAGGGCGTCGCTCGCAAGCTGCGTGCCGCCGGCAAGGTGCCAGCAGTCGTGTACGGCCACGGCACCGAGCCGAAGCACATCAGCCTGCCGGCCCATGAGATTGCGCTGCTGCTCCGTAAGGCCAACGCCATTCTCGACCTCCAGCTCGACGGAGGAGCAAACCAGCTCGCACTCGTGAAAGACGTCCAGAAGGATCCGCTTCGCCAGATCATCGAGCACATCGACCTCATCGTGTTGCGCAAGGGCGAGCGCGTCGAGGTCGACGTTGCCGTTCACGTGACAGGGGAGCCGGTCGCGGGCACCTCGATTGACTTGGATGCCAAGTCGATCACGATCGAGGCTCTCGCTACCAACATCCCCCAGAACGTGGTCGTCGACGTCGAGGGCTTCGAGGCCGGGGCGCAGATCTTCGCGAAGGATGTCGCGCTTCCCGAGGGTTCGGTGCTCGTTACCGACCCGGAGACGCTCGTCGTCGCGATCAGCATCCCGCAGGAGCAGGACCTCGGCGAGATCCCAGAGGTCGAGGAGCCTGAGGACGCCCCCGTCGAGGAAGACGCCGCAGAGCAGTAATCCTCTCATCACCACACTGCAGTAAAAGTCCATGGACTCCACTCAGTGGCTCGTAGTCGGGCTCGGTAATCCCGGGCCCGACTACGCGAGCAATCGACACAATGTCGGCCAAATGGTGCTCGCCGACCTCGCGCACCGTGCCTCGGCATCCTTCCGTTCGCACAAGACACACTCGACCGTGGCCGAGGGGCGCTCGGGTCTCGAGGGTCCGCGGCTCGTGCTGGCCAAGCCCAACAGCTTCATGAACCTCTCCGGCGGACCGGTAGCGTCGCTGCTCAACTTCTACAAGATCGAGCCGGCGCAGTTGATCGTCGTGCATGACGAGCTCGACATTCCGTTCGACAAGCTCAAGATCAAATTCGGCGGTGGGCACGGCGGCCACAATGGCATCCGCGACATCATCTCGGCCATCGGTACGGGGGACTTCACCCGGGTGCGGGTGGGCATCGGTCGTCCGCCCGGTCGGCAGTCAGCGGCCGATTTCGTGCTGCGCGACTTCGGCTCCACCGAGCGCGCCGTGCTTCCGAGCCTTCTGGCGGATGCCGCGGATGCCGTCGAGTCCGTCGCCCAAGACGGCCTCACGGCCGCCCAGCTGCGCTTCCACACGGCCGCGGAATAGCAGCGCCAGCCGCGCCCCTCCGCTGATCGGGCCCATGTTCCTTCGCTGATCGGCCAGGAGCGCCAGTACCGTATCGAGATCCCCGCAGCTTCCTGTCATCCCCCACGCGTACACTTGCCCGAGTGATACTTTCGGGCTTGAATTCTGCGCTTTTGCGCGCTCACACGTTCGAAAACGCCGTCTCCTGGGCAGCTCGCAGTGCGGACTTTTCCCTCGTGGATGGCCTCCGCGCTCCACTCCTGGCTTCCCTGCTGAGGTCGCGCGCTGACAGGTCAACCGCTCCGCAGGCGCTCCTTGCGATCGTGGCGACCGGCCGTGACTCCGAATCCCTGCGATCCGCTCTAGCCAGCGTGATGCCAGGCGCCCAGGTCGTGGAGTTCCCCGCCTGGGAGACCCTCCCGCACGAGCGCTTGAGTCCCAGTGCCGAAACGGTCGGCAAGCGCATCCATGCCCTGCGCATCATGCAGCGTTGGCAGGATGCCCCGGCGGGTGATCTCGTGATCGTCGCGAGTGTGCGCGCGGCGCTCCAGCCTCTCGCCGACAATCTCACCAGCATCGAGCCGCTCGCACTCACGGCCGGTGGCCGAGGCTACAACCTTGCTGGCATCGGCCGCCAGCTCGTCGATCTGGCGTATTCCCGCGTCGACATGGTCACCCGCCGGGGAGAGTTCGCGGTACGCGGGGGCATCCTGGACGTGTTCGGCCCGGTGGCAGAGCATCCGTGGCGCGTGGAGTTCTTCGGCGACGAGGTGGAGCAGATCCGCCAGTTCTCGGTCGCCGACCAGCGCTCGCTCGAGGAGCCGATCCCAATGGTCGAGATGCCGCCGAGCCGCGAGCTGCTGCTGAGCGACGCCGTCAAGCAGCGCGCTCGCGAGATGCAGCACGAGTTTCCGAGTCTCAGCCAGATGCTCGCCAAGATCAGTGAGGGCATCCCGGTCGACGGTATGGAATCGCTCGCCCCCGCACTCGTCGACCGGCTCGTGCCGCTCACCCATTATCTGCCGACCGATGCCGCGATCGCGATCCTCGCGCCGGAACGGGTCGCGAGCCGCGCTGTGAGCCTCGTCGAGACCAATCGCGAGTTCCTCAGCGCCGCCTGGAATGCCGCGACTGCCGGCGCAGAATCGCCGATCGACCTCGATTCGGGCGACTTCCTCAGCATCACTGCGTTGCGGGATGCCTCGGGCACACGCAACTGGTGGACGCTGAGCAGCTTCGACTCGGGTGCAGCTGACACCGAGACCTCTGAGACCTCAGAACTCCGCGACGGCGACCACTACATCCGCATCGGCGCGACCACCGTTCCCACCTTCCAGGGCCAGGCCGACGGTGCAATCGACCATGTCGGCGACCGGCTCAAGGATGGCTGGACCGTCGTGGTCGTGGCCGCTGGGCACGGTCTGGTCGAACGCGCCGCTGAGGCCCTCGCCGAGCATGGCTTCGCCGCGCGCATGGTCGACGAGTTGCCGCAGACGATGGATACCGGCGTCGCGTACCTGCTCTGTGCCTCCGTCGAGCACGGCTTCGAGTTGCCGGAGATCAAGTTCGCGCTGCTCAGTGAGAGCGAGTTCTACGGGCGCGCCGCCGGCTACGACACCCGTCAGGTGAAGAAGCTGGCGAGTCGGCGCAAGAACGTCGTCGATCCGCTGCAACTCAAGGCCGGGGATTTCGTGGTGCACGAGACCCATGGCATCGGGCGATTCGCCGAGCTCGTGCAGCGTACCGTCTCCACCGGGGGGCGCAACCCGGTGAAGAACAATCGCGAATACCTGCTGGTCGAATACGCGCCGTCGAAGCGCGGCTACCCCAACGACAAGCTCTACGTTCCCACCGACCAGCTCGACCTTCTCACCCGCTACGTCGGGGGAGAGGCGCCCGCGCTCAGCAAGATGGGCGGATCCGAATGGGCGGCTCAAAAGGGACGCGCCCGCAAGGCGGTGCGTGACATCGCCGTCGAGCTCGTGAAGCTCTATTCGGCGCGCATGGCGAGCCGCGGACACGCTTTCCCGCCCGATACTCCGTGGCAGCGCGAGCTCGAAGAGGCCTTCCCCTTCGCGGAGACTCCCGACCAGCTCACCACCATCGACGAGGTCAAGGCCGACATGGAGCGGCCGATCCCGATGGACCGGCTCATCTCCGGTGACGTGGGCTACGGCAAGACCGAGGTCGCCATCCGGGCCGCTTTCAAGGCCGTGCAGGACGGCAAGCAGGTCATCATGCTGGTGCCGACAACGCTGCTCGTGAAGCAGCACATGGAGACTTTCGCCGAGCGGTTCGCTGGCTTCCCCGTGCACCTGCGCGCGCTCAGTCGCTTCCAGTCCGACAAGGAATCGAAAGAGACGATCGAGGGTATGGCGGATGGCACGGTGGATGTCGTCATCGGCACTCACCGCCTGCTCAGCTCGGGGATCGTGCTCAAGGACCTTGGCCTGGTGATCATCGACGAGGAACAGCGCTTCGGAGTCGAGCACAAGGACGCACTGAAGAAGCTCAAGACCAACGTGGACATCCTCGCGATGAGCGCGACGCCAATCCCGCGCACGCTCGAGATGGCGGTGACCGGCATCCGCGAGATGTCGACGCTCGCGACTCCACCGGAGGACCGGCATCCGATCCTCACCTTCGTCGGTCCGTACAACGACAAGCAGGTCAGTGCCGCAATCCGTCGCGAGTTGTTGCGTGAGGGCCAGATCTTTTTCGTGCATAACCGGGTTTCGTCAATCAGCCGGATCGCCTCCCAGCTGGCCGAGCTTGTGCCGGAGGCGCGAATCGCTGTCGCCCACGGCCAGCTTCCCGAGCATGTGCTCGAGCAGGTGATGGTGGATTTCTGGGAGCGCAAATTCGACGTGCTCGTCTCCACCACCATCATCGAGACCGGGCTCGACATCGCCAACGCGAATACGCTCATCATCGACCGGGCAGACAAATACGGGCTCAGCCAGCTGCACCAGTTGCGCGGTCGGGTCGGCCGCGGCCGCGAGCGGGCCTACGCCTACTTTCTCTTCGACGCCGATAAGCCCCTCGGTGAGGTCGCCCACGACCGGCTCGCCACGATCGCCGCGAACAACGAGCTCGGCGCCGGAATGCAGGTCGCGCTGAAGGACCTCGAGATCCGCGGTGCTGGCAACCTGCTCGGTGGCGAACAGTCTGGTCACATCGCCGGTGTCGGCTTCGATCTCTACCTGCGCATGATCGGCGAGGCGGTGTCGACCTTCCGCGGGGATGTCGCCGAGGGCCAGACCGAGCTGCGTCTCGAGCTGCCGGTCAATGCCCAC
>JAYTTG010000286.1:0-1674 GCA_043745175.1 Microbacteriaceae bacterium | reverse complement strand
GGGGATGTCGCCGGTGCCTCGGGCGGGCGACCGGTCGCGGTGTTCTCGATGTTCTCCGACTTCGGCGCGATCATCGGACCGCTTGTGGCCGGCTTTCTCGCCGACACGGTCTCCTATCCGGTCGCCTTCGCCGTTGGGGCAGTGCTCTTCCTCGGAGCATCCGTCTATGCGCTGAGGATGCCGGGACGGTCCCGAGCGCCAGTCGCGGCCTGACCACCTCAGGACTGGCGGTGGATCGTCTGTTCGCGGGCGAGCATCGCAACGAAATGCATGACCGGCCTCAGCGGGGCAGACTGGAACCATGGAATACACACGACTGGGTAACAGCGGCCTCGAGATCTCGGCGGTCACGCTCGGGTGCATGAGCTACGGCGACCCGGGTCGCGGCAATCACGCGTGGAGCTTGCCGGAGGAGCAGAGCCGTCCGTTCATCCGCCGCGCACTCGAGCTCGGCATCACCACCTTCGACACGGCCAACGTCTATTCGAATGGCTCAAGCGAGGAGATCGTGGGTCGGGCTCTTGGCGAATACGCGACGCGCGAAGAGGTCGTCATCGCCACCAAAGTACACGGAAAAATGAGGCAGGGGCCGAACGGTGGGGGGTTGTCTCGCGGGCACATCATGGAGCAGATCGACGCGAGCCTCCGTCGCCTCGGCACCGACTACATCGACCTCTACCAAATTCATCGCTGGGATCCCCTCGTGCCCATCGAGGAGACGATGGAAGCACTGCACGACGTGGTCACGTCCGGCAAAGCCCGATACCTCGGGGCGTCGTCGATGTTCGCCTGGCAGTTCGCCACAGCCCAGCACGCGGCCGACCTGAATGGCTGGACGCGTTTCGTGTCGATGCAGGATCACTACAACCTCATCAACCGCGAGGAAGAGCGAGAGATGCATCCGTTCTGCCTCGACCAGGGCGTCGGTGTGCTGCCGTGGAGCCCCCTTGCCCGCGGCAGGCTCACGCGGGATTGGGATGCGTCATCGTCACGATCCGAGACCGATGAGTTCGGGAAAACTCTCTACGTGCAGTCCGAACACTCCGACCGTCGGGTGGCGGATGCGGTGGCATCCGTTGCCGAGGCCCGCGGTGTGCCGCGCGCGCAGGTCGCGCTCGCGTGGGTGGTGCAGCAGCCGGCCGTGTCCTCCCCGATCGTCGGGGCCACCAGGCTCGAGCATCTCGACGACGCGGTCGCGGCGGCGGAGCTCAACCTCACGGACGACGAACTCGCACGGCTGACCGAGCATTACCTCCCGCACGCGACTGCGGGATTTTAGACTTCAGGGCGGGCGTCGCGTCCCGTGAGGGCGAGCAGGCGCAGCTGCAACGTCGCATCCTCGGGTAGTGGCACCGGCGCGGCAAACAGGCCGCTTGCGGCGAGGGTGTCTCTCTGCGGTTCGAACACCGTCCAGACGCCCGCGACGAGGGCGTCGTCGAGGGTCTCGTCGGCACCGACGGCGCGCGCGAGATCCCAGGAATGGATGGCTACGTCGCTCACCTGCTCGCGCAGGTAGTCGATCACGGGCACGGTGTCGAATGACAGGCTCACCTGTGCGTCCGGGGCGGCGGCGTCCCAGGCGGAGGTCGCGGCGAGGGAATACAGCCTCCACTCGGCGCGAAGGTCATCCCCGAGCGGCTGAATCTTGCGTTGCGCATCCGTGACGGTGGATCC
>JAYTTG010000285.1:0-1675 GCA_043745175.1 Microbacteriaceae bacterium | reverse complement strand
GACATCGTCGGAAACAACACCCCGGTGTTCTTCATCCGCGACGGGCTCAAGTTTCCCGACTTCATCCACTCCCAGAAGCGCCTGCCGGGCTCTGGCCTGCGCGATGCCGATATGCAGTGGGACTTCTGGACCCTCTCGCCGGAGTCCGCTCACCAGGTGACCTACCTCATGGGAGACCGCGGTCTGCCACGGTCCTGGCGGGAGATGCCTGGCTTCGGCTCGCACACCTACCAGTGGATCAACGCGGCGGGCGAGCGATTCTGGGTCAAGTACCACTTCACCTCGAACCAGGGCAACGTTGAGATGGGCGGAGCCGAGGCCGAACTCATCGCCGGAGCGGATGCCGACTACTACCGTCGCGACCTCCATGACGCGATCGAGGCGGGCGATTTCCCCTCGTGGGACGTTCACGTGCAGGTGATGCCGTACGAGGAGGCGAAGACCTACCGTTTCAACCCCTTCGACCTCACCAAGGTCTGGCCGAAGGCGGACTATCCGCTGATCATGGTCGGCACCCACACGCTCGACCACAACCCGGAGAACTTCTTCGCGCAGATCGAGCAGGCCGCGTTTTCTCCAGCCAACACCGTGCCCGGCATCAGCATAAGCCCAGACAAGATGCTGATGGCCCGCGTCTTCTCCTACCCCGATGCCCAGCGCTATCGTGTCGGCACCAACTACAACGAGATCCCGGTGAATGCCCCGAAGGCGACCGTGAACAGCTACACCCAGGATGGCGCCGCGCGGCATGGATTCAAGCCGGCATCCGCTCCCGTCTACGCCCCGAACTCGTTCGGTGGACCCGTGGCGGATGCTGCGGCAGCCGGCGAGGGCACCTGGGAGAGCGATGGTGAGCTGGTTTACGCCGCCTCCAGCCTGCATGCCGAAGACGACGACTTCGGCCAGGCCGGCACGCTCTATCGGGATCTTTACGACGATGCCGCCAAGCAGCGGTTCCTCCAGACGCTGACCGGTGCGGTCGGCGGCGTGCAGAGCGCCGTGATCAAGGAACGCGCAATCCAGTACTGGACGAACGTGGATACCTCCCTCGGTGCGCTCTTGCGCGCCGAGCTGGCCGTACCGAGTGACACCGCGAACGAGCCTGCGGAACCCGTGGGCGTCGGCAGCAAGTAACTCGCGTCACGAACGCCCGGTCGCTGAAGCGGCCGGGCGTTCTGCGTTTTCGTGAGAGGCGGACAAGCGACAGCGACAGGGTTACAGCCGGCCGGCCGCTTTCAGCGCGATGTAGCGGTCGGCGAGGGCCGGCGGGAGGTCCGCGGGGGCGCCGGTGACGACATCCGCCCCCAGCTGCCGGATGGCGGCCGAGACGCGTGTGGTGTCGAGCATGGCGCGCTCGGCGGCAGCGGCGCGGTAGACGTCGTCCCGATCGCCGCGCTCGAGTGAAGCCGACAGCACCGAAGGGTCGGTCACGGAGGACACGACGACAGTGTGCTTGCGGGTAAGCTGCGGAAGCATCCCGAGCAGGCCGCGGGAACTGCCGGCCGCATCGATCGAGGTCATGAGCACGACGAGCGCGTGCTGGCTGGTCACCGAGCGCACGAGCGATGGCACCGCCGACCAATCCATCTCGATGAGTTCGGGATCGATCGGCGCCATCACGGTGACCATTCGTGAGAGCAGCTCCGGCCCGCTCGCCCCTTGGATTCGTCCGCGA
>JAYTTG010000284.1:0-6113 GCA_043745175.1 Microbacteriaceae bacterium | reverse complement strand
TCAAGCTCGAGTCGCCCGAAGGCGAGTCTCTCGTCAACCTCGCGCAATTGCAGGATGCGATCCTCGTAGATGCGGGCGAAGGTGTCGCGCTCGGATCGACCCTGATGGTTGCCCCCCACGTCGAGCAGACGCACCGCGTCGAGCTGCTGTTCAGCTTCCCTCTGTAGCGCATCGAGGCGCGCGTACAGGGTGGCTACGTACTGCTGCTCGCGCTGAAGTTCACGGTCGACCACTGGCAAATTCCCCTCAAACGCCGTCCTGAAATGCGGCATTCAAGTCTACGTGTCCCCCGCGCGGCCAACTTACCCGGGTGATTGTGCCCGGTACCCAGTGGTGTTGGGGCGCCTCCCGCGTCGCCCGTAATCGACTTGGTAGTTGTTGTGACTTTGCCGCCGAAAAAGTCACAACAACTACCAAGTCGATTGCAGATCCCACTCGCAGAGAATCGCCAGCAGAGAATACACAGCGTCGTCGGGATCCGCGCCTCACTGATTCAGTGCATCGGCGGCAGTGCTGCGAGCTCCCGGCGATCCTCCACGATCGACGCAAGGATCGCTGCCTCGTCGAGGCTCGCTCCGATTCCGTCCCGCCCGTTCATCAGCCGTTCGCGAGTGAAGGCCAGCTGTGTGGCATCCCGAACGAACGTTCGATACGGGCGGCCGAGCCCGTAGCGTGCCGCCCAACGAGTGGCCCGGCGGCGACCCGCCGCGCTTGTCAGCAGGTTGACCTCCGAGCTGGTGAACCAGCCGACCGCCGCGTATTCGAAAAGCCGGACGTGAATGAGGCGTTGTTCGTACCGGCGCAGGCGGGTAATCCCCGCGATCGCGAGTAGGAATAGCGGAACCTGCACCATGAAGTAATAGCGGAACCAATCGGTTGCCCAGTATCCGGCGCTGTTCCAGAAGGAGTGCAACAGCACCGCCGGAACCAGGCCGAGCACGAAGTAGCCGATCGCTCCGAGGCGTCCGGTACGTCGGGCGGCCAAGCCAAGCAATACTCCGGTGCAGGCGGTGAACATCACGTGCGCGAAGGGCGAGAGAATGGCGCGCAACAGGAAGGTCCGAGCGACATCGCCGCCCAATCCGCCGTCCTTGTTAATCGCGAGGCCGAAGTACTGAAGGTTCTCGGTGAAAGCGAACCCGATAGCGATCGTCGCGGCGTACACGACGCCGTCGACCGGGCCATCGAAGGTGCGGCGCATCACCCAGAGAATCAGAAGAATGCCGAGCCCCTTGGCGAACTCCTCGATGATGGGAGCCTGCACAACGGTTTCGAAGAACGTGGCGGCTCCCGAGCCAGCAAGCCCGGCGAGCGCCTCGTAGTGCTTGGTGACGCCGGAGAAGATCAGGGCGATCAGAACGGATGCCCCGGCTCCCCACAGCAGCGCGAACAGCAGCGCCCCGCGCGGTTCCGGCTCCCAACGATCGATCCAGCGAATGAAGACCAGCACTCCCACGAGAGGAACGGTCGCGAGTAGGAGAGCAACGAGCAGCGCCGTCGGTCCCAGCACGACGAGGAGGTACCAGGCCACGAGAAGGACGATGATCGAGAGCACGACGAATCCGAGCGAAGCGAGCACGACGGTCGCGGTACTGCGACGAATGGGACGAGTGATCGACGCCTGGCCACTCTGCTCGAACACGGGACACGCGTTGGTCGCGATCGAAGGCACCGCTCCGGAGGGATCAGGCATCGGCGGGACTAGGCATCGACCGGAACCCGACCGACGGTGTTGACGAGGTTGATGGCGACGACCCGCGCTGCGAACGACAGAAGTGCCAGGCGTCTCCCTGGGGTGAAAGCTCCTTCGAGACGGGCGTAGAACGCCTGCGGTATTTCACGGGGGCTCGACACGATGAGCCGGCCCCAGTCGATGATCAGTTGTTCCGTTTCGGTGACCTGCGGATGATCCGGATCGTCCCCCGCCGCCGTGAGGATGTCGCGAAAATATCGCGTCGTCACCGCCGACCCGTACTCGTCTGAGATTGCGTAGGAGAAGAGGGTGACGGCACGCTCTCCGATCCACGGGGCGATTTCATCGCGGAGGGCGTGCCAACCGAGGTCATCGGCACGGGTGAGTGGCAGAAAATCCATGCGCTCAGCCTAGAAGACACCGGACGACGGCGGGGAAAGTCGAGGAACACAGCGTCCGTGTCGCCAGCGTGGCCGCCCTCGCCTTCATCGCGCCGGAACAAACCACCGCCTGCAGTTGTCGGCGGCAATGAGCTCACCAACGGTCACCTCCCACCGCCGCCCTAAAAGACCTTGCCCGGGTTAAGCACTCCGAGCGGATCGAACACGGCCTTGATCTGGCGTTGAAGGTCGAACTGGTCGTCACCGAGTTCATCCCGTAACCAACTGCGCTTCAGCAGGCCGACCCCATGCTCACCAGTCAGCGTGCCGCCGAGGCGAAGCGCTTCGGCGAAGAGTTCTCCCGCGGCCGTCCAGATCACCGCGGGCACGGATCCGTCCGCCTCCGGCTCATAGACGAAGTTGGGGTGCAGGTTGCCATCTCCCGCGTGGGCCACCGTCGGAATGCTGATGCCGTAGCGATCGCCGATCCGGGTTATTTCGGCAAAGATCTGCGGCAGGGCACTTCGCGGCACCGCGACATCCTCGATGAGCACCGTGCCCTGCGCTTCGAGAGCCGGATGGAACGCACGCCGGATCGCGAACAGCCGCTCCCCCTCCGCCGGATCCAAGGTGAGTTCGGCCTCACCACCACCCCGGCGGATGATCTCGAGCGCAACAGCCGCCTCGTCGGCGCTTGCCGCGCCATCCGCCTGCAGAAGCAGGAAGGTGTTGCCGCGGTCCGAGAGTCTTTCGCCGAGATAAGCATCGATGGCGGTGAGAGCCGCAGCATCCATCAGTTCGAGGGCAGCGGGACGGATGCCGGCGGCGGTAATGGCGGCGCACGCGGCGGCGGCGGTCACCACATCCCCGAACCACGCACCGACGGTCGCGACCGGTCCGGTCGGCAACGGTCGCAATCGCACCGTGGCCTCGACGATCACCGCCAGGGTGCCCTCCGAGCCGATCATCAAAGCGGTGAGGTCGAGGCCGGTCACACCCTTCACGCTGCGGTGTCCGATGGTGAGCAGCCGACCGTCAGCGAGCACGACCTTCAGTCCAAGCACGGACTCCCGGGTGACGCCGTACTTCGCACAGAGCAGGCCACCCGCGTTCGTGGCGATATTGCCACCGACCGTGGAAATCGCTCGGCTGGCCGGATCGGGGGTGAACCACAAGCCGTGGCTCGCCAGGGCGGCGTTGAGATCACCGTTGAGGATGCCCGGCTCGACGACGGCGAGCTCATCGGCGACGGACACCTCGAGGATGTGGTTCATCGCGAGGGTCGAGAGCACGATCTGGCCCGCGCTTGCGGTCGAACCGCCCGCGAGGCCGGTTCCCGCCCCTCGGGTCACGACCCCGACGCCGTGCTCCGTCGCGATCCGCAGCGTGGCCTGCACATCGTCGATCGATCGTGCCGTCACGAGAGCGGCCGGCGCGCTTCCGGAGTCGTGACCGGACTTGTCAGAGGTAAGCGGAGCGAGCACAGTCGCATCCGTCGACACGGCGTCGCCAAGTAGGTCGCGGAGGTCATCGATGACGGTCACAGTGCTCCCTCTGCCTCTGTGCGCTTAATCCGTGCCGCGTCGATCTGTGCGGGTGTCGCCGCGGGGCGCACCGCAGCGATCGCCCGGTCATGTCTCGTGCCGGCCGAGCACTCTCCGGTCGGCTCGGTGCGCAGCGTCTCCCGCCGCTCCGGCGTGCACTCCATTCGACCGACGAGGTCGAGATTGGTAATCGCGAGAATTGAGAAGCTGCTGCCAGCACGCGCTGGGCCGTTCATCACTTCACGTCATTCATGATGTCGAGCCGTCCATCACGCCAGCGTAGACGTTTCGCGCGGTGTCCGATTCCCGCTAGCTGCGGTCGGTGGCCGGTGCGAGAGTTGACGAATGAGCACCGAATCCATCGCCAGCGTCACGAGCTCCGATCCCCGGTTCGCCGAACGGTACCGCGCGATGTCATCGCGCGACTCTCGATTCGACGGGCAGTTCATCACCGGCGTGCATTCGACCGGTATCTACTGTCGACCGAGCTGCCCGGCGATGACCCCGAAACCGTCGAACGTCACGTTCTATCGCACCGCCGCCGCCGCTCACCAGGCCGGGCTCCGTGCCTGCAAGCGCTGCCTCCCGGACGCGGTGCCGGGATCGCCAGAGTGGAATATCCACGATGACGTCGCTTCCCGGGCGATGCGGCTCATCGCGGACGGGACCGTCGACCGGGATGGTGTGCCCGGCCTCGCCAAACGACTCGGCTACACGCCCCGCCACCTTGGTCGCGTGCTGGTGAACGAGCTCGGGGCAGGTGCGCTCGCACTCTCCCGTGCCCACCGCGCGCAGACTGCTCACACCCTGCTGTCGGGCACCGACCTGTCGATCGCCGACGTCGCGTTCGCGTCGGGATTCTCCAGCATCCGTCAGTTCAACGAGACCGTGCAGGCGGTGTACGAGACGACTCCGACGGCGCTGCGCTCGAGGCCAGCCCGTTCCACGACGACGCGACAGCCTGGGGGTTCGGCGACACCGATCACGCTGCGGCTGCCGGCTCGGCCTCCCTTCGACGGCGTCGGACTCATGGCCTTTTTCGCGGCGCATGCCGTCAAGGGAATCGAGACGGCGGATGCTTCCTCCTTCGCGCGGGCCGTGCGCCTGCCCGGCGGCGTGGCCGAGATCGAGCTCCGGCTGGACGGACCGCATGCAATCACCTGCACCGCCCGGCTGGAAAACATTGCAGACCTCTCACCCCTCGTATCACGGGTGCGACGCCTGCTCGACCTCGATGCGGACTCCGCGGCCATCGACGCCTCCCTTTCGGCAGATGTCACCCTTGCGCCGATTGTCGCCGCCCGGCCGGGCATTCGTCTGCCCGGAAGCCTGGACATCGAAGAGACCCTGTTTCGCACGATGATCGGCCAGCAGGTCTCCGTCGCAGCGGCCACGACTGTCGTCGGTCGCCTTGCGTCCGAGTTGTCGGCGACCCCTGGCCTGTTTCCGACCGCGGTCGAGATCGCAGAAAGCGCCCCCGGCGTGGTGCGGGGTCCGGCCACCAGGGTGGCGAGCATCCTTGCGGTGGCACGCGCCATTGCGCAGGGCTCGCTCACCCTCGATGTGGGCCTTCCGGCCGAGGAATTCAGTGCCCGTCTCAGCGCGCTGCCCGGTATCGGGCCATGGACGGCCGGGTATCTCGCCATGCGTGTGCTCGGCAATCCCGACGTGCTCCTCGCGAGCGATCTCGTGATGCTGGCCAGTGCGTCTCGTCTCGGCCTCCCATCGACGGCACGATCACTTGCCGCTCACGGGGCACGATGGGCACCGTGGCGCAGCTACGCCGGCCTGCATTTGTGGAGCGCTGCGGGGCGTTAACGCCCGCAGAATCCCGTCGGCCGTTATTCGGTGTCGGTCTCCGGCAGCGGAATCACGGTGATCACGCCCGTCAACGGCACCAGGCCACTGAGTCGCCCTGGCGAGAGCACGTGGGCAACCTGCTCGGCCGACATGAGTCCGGCTGACACCACGAGCTCGGCGATCGAGGCGTTCGTGGTGAGGGCGGTGTGAGCAAGCGAGGCGGATGCCGAGTAGCCGATGTAGGGAGTGAGAGCGGTGACTACCCCCACCGATGACTCCACCTGGGCCGCGAGCCGCGAGATGTTCGCGGTGATGCCATCGACACAGTTCACCCTGAGCGTGTAGCAGGCATTCGTCATCCAGGCCAGGGATTGCAGGATGCTATGCGCGATCACGGGTTCGAAGGCGTTGAGTTGCAACTGGCCGCCCTCCGCGGCCGCGGTGACGGTGGCATCCGCTCCGATCACACTGAAGGCCACCTGGTTCACCACCTCCGGGATCACCGGGTTTACCTTGCCGGGCATGATCGATGATCCGGCCTGGCGCGGTGGGAGGTTGATCTCGCCGAAACCGGCCTGCGGGCCGCTCGAGAGCAGCCGGAGATCATTACAGATCTTCGATAGTTTCACCGCAGCGCGCTTCAGCGTGCCGCTCAGAGTCATGAAGATGCCGGCATCCGAGGTCGCCTCGATAAGG
>JAYTTG010000283.1:0-1684 GCA_043745175.1 Microbacteriaceae bacterium | reverse complement strand
CATCTAGTCCCCTCACGAACCGACGCGCTCCCCTCCGATTCGGGTTCGGAAGGGGGCGCGTCATCGTTATCGGGCGCGCTGCTGGAGCCGGTCGGCCGCTCGCTTGTAATAGCGCAACACCGCCTCGTTCTGCTCCCCGAGGGATGCCGCGGCCAGAGCCTCGAGGGCGGGTGCCCACGCCCCTCGCCGCTCCTCGACATCCGCAAGTGCCGCCGATATGCGGCGTTCCAACTCCGCGCTTGTCCGCCCGCTGATCTGCCTCAGTTCGACCGCGGCACGATCTAACTCCCACTGTCCGAGATGACTACGGGCGATGATGCCCCCGAGTGTGACCACTGGCGCCGGCCAGACTCGGGAAAGCCCGTAATAAAGAGTCGAAATCGCTGCCCAATCCGTCTGATCCCAGGTGGCTGCAGAACTATGCAGGCCGGCGATGCCCGCCTGCAGGGCGAATCTGCCACCCCCGGGCAGCGCACGTGCGGCAAGTTCCAGCCCGAGCCGGATGCGTCGCCGTCCCCAGGCGGACCGATCCACCTCAGCGAGAGTGAGCGGCATGCCGTCGGCTCGGACCCGCGCCGGCCGACGCGCTTCGCCCAACTCGATGATCGCGAGGAGGCCAATGGCCTCAGTGTCGTCGGGGCATTCGGCGACAATATCCTTGGCGAGCTCCAGCGCGAGCGCGGCGAGCGCGGTATCGACGAGGTCGTCACCGACGCCCGCGGTGTGGCCGAGCGTGTGGACGCCGTAGACGGTCGTCAGCGCACTGCCGAGGCGGGCACGCCGTTCCTCCGGCGGTGGCCAGGAGAACGGGATACCCGACCGCGCGATGGCCTTCTTCGCTCGGGTGAGTCGCGCGGCGATCGTCGCCTCGGGCAATCCGAAGAAGCGCGCGATGTCGGCGGTCGGGATGCCGCAGGCGATGCGGAGAGCGAGCACGATCTGCTGCTCCGGCGAAAGCACGGGATCGCAGGCCACAAGAATAAGACCGAGCCGGTCATCGCTCCGTTGTGTCGTCGGCTCTTCGCCTGGCACGCCGCCCACCATCAAAAGCGGAAGTTTGGCGCGCAACACAGCGTCGTGCCGCAGGCTGTCGACGGCGATGCGGCGTGCGACGGTAGTCGCCCACGCGCCGATGTTGTCGATTGTCTCGCCCGCGGCCAGCCGCTCGGTTGCCCGGGTGAACGCCTCCTGGGCGCTCTCTTCCGCGAGATCGACGTCCCCGAACGCGCGAAGAGTGGCCCCGACGACGCGGGGCCACTCCGCAGCGAAATCGACGCTGTCGATTGTCACCCTGGTGCTAGAACTCCATGTTCCAGATGGGGCGGACATCGATTCGGCCACCCGTGGGGCAGAGCGGTGCGAGCTCCCGGGCAAGCTCGGGGGTCTCCGTCTCGATGATGTAGTAGCCACTAATCACCTCGGTGGTCTCGACGAGAGGGCCATCCGTGTAAACGGCGGCCGAGCCAGGACCGGCCGGCGTCACGCTGAAGCCTTTCCCCGTCGCGGTGAGCGCCTCACCGCCGAGGATCTTCGCTCCTGCCGCGGCCACCGCCGCGCTGAACGCGCCGTGCTTCTTCATTTCTTCGTCGTAGGCGGCCTTGGAGACGGTGGACTCATCCCACTCGGCTTCGACGATCATCAGCAGATACTTGTCGGACATTATTTCCTCCTGTGTAGTGGACCC
>JAYTTG010000282.1:0-6138 GCA_043745175.1 Microbacteriaceae bacterium | reverse complement strand
GGTATGCCCCTGCTCAGCGCGATCATCGGCGTCGCCATAGTTGTCGGGGGCATCAGCGCCATTTCCGCCTTCACCACAGTGTCGAGTTCGGCGCCCCTTCTGGCGGTGATGATCGGACTCGCAGTGGGGATCGACTACTCGCTCTTCATCCTGTCGCGACATCGCAACCAACTCGCCGCAGGGGTAGAACCAGAGGAGTCGACCGCAACTGCCGTCGGTACGGCGGGTAGTGCTGTCGTCTTCGCGGGCGTCACGGTGATCATCGCGCTGCTTGGGCTGCTCGTGGTCGGCATCCCCTTCCTCAGCGTCATGGGCGTTGGTGCCGCTTTCGCCGTGCTTATCGCGATCGGCGTCGCCACCACCCTGCTTCCCGCACTGCTCGGCCTCCTCAGGGGCCGTCTGGCACCCAAGCCGGGATCGCGGGCCTGGAAGCGGGCAATGGTGCACGACGAGGGAAGCCGCCCCACTATGGGCCTGCGCTGGGTCACGGGCGTTATGAAGCGCCCGGTTCTCGCCACGATCGGGGTCATCGTCGTACTCGGCGTGCTCGCAATCCCCGCCCTCAGCCTCGACCTCAACCTGCCGGACGGCGGATCCCAGCCCAAGGGATCGACCCAGCGCCAGGCGTACGAGTTGATTAAGAAGGGATTTGGACCGGGCTACAACGGTCCGCTTATCGTCGCCGTCGATATCACCCAGACCACCGCCATCCAGTCCGATCTCGAGAAGATTGGCGCCGAGTTGAAGACGCTCAAGGATGTTGCGTACGTCGCACAGGGATTCCCCGACACCACCCTCGACACCGCAATCATCCAGGTCGTGCCATCCAGTGCGCCGGATGCCCCGGAGACCAAGGTGCTCGTGCAGTCGATCCGTGACCTCGCTCCGTCGATCGAAAAGAAATACGGCACCGCTGTCACGGTCACAGGCACCACCGCGATCGGTATCGACATTTCCAATCGCTTGACCAGTGCGCTCATCCCGTTCGGAGCTATCGTCGTCGGCCTCTCCGTCGTGCTGCTGATGATGGTCTTCCGCTCAGTGCTCGTCCCATTCAAGGCAGCGCTGGGCTTCCTGCTCTCGGTCACGGCATCCTTCGGCGTCATCGTCGCGATCTTCCAGTGGGGATGGCTCGGCGATGTGCTCAATGTCGAGAATCCGGGTCCCATCCTGAGCTTTATGCCGATCATCCTGATGGCGGTGCTCTTCGGCCTCGCCATGGACTACGAGGTGTTCCTGGTCTCCGGCATGCGCGAGGAATTCGTTCACTCCGGCGATGCGAAGCAGGCGGTGCGCCGTGGGTTTGCCAATGGCGCCCGCGTCGTCACCGCTGCCGCTCTCATCATGTTCTTCGTCTTCTTCGCCTTCGTGCCGGAGGGCTCCGGCACCATCAAGCCGATCGCCCTTGGCCTTGCGGTCGGGGTCGCGTTTGACGCCTTCCTCGTGAGAATGACGCTGGTGCCGGCGATCATGACCCTGCTCGGTCGGGCGGCCTGGTGGATGCCGCGCTGGCTGCAGCGCGCGCTGCCCAACATGGATATCGAGGGCGAGAACCTGCGCGAGCACCGCGAGGCGATTCTGTGGACCCATGGCCAGCAGGGTGCCGCTCTCAGCGCCGAGGGGCTCCTGGCGGGCTCGGAGCAGTCTCCTGTTGGACCTCTCGACTTCAATATCCCTCACGGCGCCCTTGTACTCGCGAGCGGCGAGACGACCGCTCGCCGTCTCGTCGCCGCGACCCTGGGTGGCCGGCTCGATCCGCTGTCTGGACGGGTGCAGGTGGCGGGGCATCCGCTCCCCTCCGAGTCGGCCAGGGTGGCCCGCCTGGTCGCCATGGCGGATGTCGGCGGGCTCGAACGCGAGGAGAGCCGGGTGATGCTTGGCGACCTGCTTGACGAGCGGATACGCCTCAGCCAACCCTGGCATCGCATCGGATCCCGGCGCCACAGGGTCGAGCGCTGGATCATGCGCATCAACGCCGAGCTCGCCGTGGTCAGCGCTGGTCGTGGAGTGATCGTGACCGCGCAGTCCACGCTGCAGGAGCTGCCTCAGCGGGAGCGGGCGATCGCGCTCGCGACCGTTGCCCTCTCCGAGGGCACACCGGTGGTCATGCTCGACCTGCTCGACTCGTTCGCGTCGCCGACCGACGAAGAAGCCTTCCTTAGTGCGGTGTGTCACCTCGCGCCGGTGACGACAACCCTGTTGCTCTTCACTCCAGCGACGATCCGCACCGGCGTCGCGCCCGAGCGCGACCTTGTCGTGCTTCCCCTCGCCGCATTTGATACCACCGCTTTCGATACCACCGCTTTCGATACCACCGCTTTCGACACCACCGTCTTCGATTCCAAAGGAGCGCTCACGTGAGCCAGCCCCACACACCGGCCACGCCGGTACCGCACCGCGGATGGATGCGCATCGCGGCCATCATCGCCGTCGTGCTCGTTCCCCTCGCATTCGCCGGGCTGTTCGTCGGGGCCCTCTCTCAGGCATCCACCGCCGTGGGCCGCATCCCCGCCGCCATCGTCAACAGCGACAAATTGATTTATTCGACCGCGGCCGACGGCACCAAGTCTCCGATCTTCGCCGGTCGCCAACTCGTCACCGAACTCACCGGTGGCAGGAGCGCGGGCAAGTCCGGCGGCTTCGACTGGACCATTACCAACACCTCTGACGCACGAAAGGCCCTTGCCAACGGCACCGTCGACGCGATCCTCACCGTACCGAAGGACTTCTCCTCGTCGATCCTGTCCTTGCAGTCCTCGAACCCGACCAAGGCCAACATAGCGATCCAGACCGATGATGCCCACAGCTACCTCACCGGCGCGGTCGCCCAAGCGGTTGGTGACGGCATGGTCAACACCTTTGGCAAGGCCATCACCGAGCGCTACATTTCCGGCATCTACGCGAGCGTCGGCACGCTGGGCAGCTCCCTCACCACCGCAGCGAATGGCGCAAACGGCCTCGCGACGGGGGCCACCAACCTGAGCGGCGGGCTCGGCAGCCTCACCGGGGGTGCGACCTCGGCTGCGGGTGGCGCGGCATCCCTCGCCTCTGGCATCGGTAAGTACACCGGGGGAGTCGACTCACTGAGTGCGGGACTGCGCTCGCTCGACTCGGGGGCCGCCGGGCTGGCGCCGCTCAGCCAGGGTATCTCGGGCGTCTCCGCTGCTGTTTCCGGGCTTTCGGCCAAATTGGCTGCCGCAATTTCCGCGCCAGTTCCCGACAACGCCGCAATTGCGGCGATCAGCGCCCAGCTCTCCGGCGCCTCCTTTCAACTGACCTCGATCAGTGGGCAGAACGCGAACGCGGCAACCGGAATCCAAAACGGGGTTTCGCAGAGCGCGACCGGCGCGGCCAAACTCGCCGCCGGATCCGCCGGGCTCCGGTCGGGAGCAAGCTCTCTGGCCAGTGGGGTTGGCGAGCTGTCGACGGGGGCCGCGTCCGCGGCATCCGGTGCATCGGCGCTTGCGACCGGAGCATCCCAGCTCGCCACCGGGCTGAAGTCTGGGGCAGACCAGGTGCCGGTGACGGATACGGCGGCCGCAGCGAAGTCTGCAAAGGTCGCGGCGAGCCCGGTCTCGCTCACCGTGACGCGGGAAAACAAGATCGGCGACATCGGTACGGCGATCGCGACATTCTTTGTGCCTCTCGGACTCTGGCTCGGCGCCCTCGCGGTCTTCCTCCTGATGCGCCCCGTCACGCGGCGTGCTCTCGCCACGAGCGCGGGTAATGGCCGCCTTGTGCTCGCAACGCTCGCGCGGGCGAGCGCCATCACCGCGGTGCAGGCCCTACTCCTCGTCGCGCTGCTCCACCTCGGGCTCGGTGTCTCCTGGGCTGTTCTGCCCGCAACTCTCGGATTTGCGCTGGTGCTCGCCCTCGCCTTCACGGCGTTCCACTATCTGCTCACGATCGTGTTCGGTCGCGTCGGGCTGGTGGTCTCGCTGCTGCTACTCGCCGTGCAGGTCACGTCGACCGGGGGGCTTTATCCGGTGCAGCTGCTCGCCGCCCCGTTCCAGGTGGTCAGCCCGTTAGTACCTCTGACCTATGGGGTGCAGGGCATGCAGGGGATCATCGCCGGTGGCGAGGCCGGGCCGATCATCGCCGCCGCTCTTGTGCTCGCCGCATTCGGGCTCACCAGTGTGCTGCTCTCGATACTGGCGCTCCGCCGGGTGCGACGCGCCGATGCGCTCGGGCTCACATCGAAGACGGGCACCGCTCGGGCCGCGATCTCTCCGGTGCGGGTGTCGGCCGCGATGGGCTAGAGCCAGTCACGCTTCCGGAACTGCCGGTACAGGGCGAACGACGCCACGACGATCAGGCCAAGTGACCCCCAGGCCCCCCACACGGTGCCGAACCCGATGAAGGTGAGATTCTGGCCGAAGAAGCCGGTGATGGCGGTGGGCACAGCGATAATGGCCGCCCAGCTCGTCACCTTCTTCATGATGAGGTTCATGCGATTGCCCTGGATGCTGAGATTGGTCTCCAGAATCGTCGAGATCAGGTCGCGCAGCGATTCCGTCCACTCGGTGGCGCGAAGCACGTGGTCGTAGACATCCTGGAAATAGGGTGCCATCTCCCTATCGAGGGTCTCCAGATCGCGGCGAAGCACCGTGTTCACGACTTCGCGCATCGGCAGCACCACGCGGCGCAGTAATACAAGAGACTTACGGAATTCGAACGAGCGCCGCTGTACCTCCTTGTCGCGAGGGCGGTCGTCGAATAAGGCATCCTCGAGTTCGTCTGACACTGTGTCGAGCTGCTGTACTGTCTCGAAATGGCCGTCGACGATTTCGTCGAGGAGTCCCCAGAGCAGATAGGCGACGCCGTGTTTCGCCAGGTTCTTATCGCTGTCCCAGCGGGCAACAACCTTCGAGATATCGAAGTCCGGTCCGTGCACGGTGATGAGCGCGCGCGGGGTGATGAAAGCTTTGATCTCGTGGGTCTCGAGCTCACCCGTCACCGTGTCGAGCGTCACCCCATAGGCAGCGAGAAACAGGTGGGTGTCGTAACGGTCGAGCTTTGGCCGCTGGGACGAGTGGACGGCATCCTCCACCGCGAGGGGGTGCAGGCCGAACTCTTCGCTGATGATTGCGAGGTCTGCTGCATTCGGCGAAAGGAAATCCGCCCAGACGGTGCATTCTTTCAACTGGATGTGATCGGAGATATCCTCGACCGCGAATCCCTGGGTCTTTAATTTGCCGTGGCTGTATAGCCGGGTAGTCACCATCGGGCAATGCTAGTTGCGCGCGGTGCAGTAATCTTGGCGGCACAGTGATTCCCACGACCCACGGCACCTATGACTTCATAGTCGTGTCCAACCGACTCCCCGTCGATCGCGCGGTCGAGGCTGACGGCTCGGGATCCTGGAGTCGGTCTCCCGGCGGGCTCGTCACCGCCCTCGAGCCGGTCATGCAACAAAACGAGGGCGCCTGGATCGGGTGGGGCGGACAACCTGAGCTCGAGCTCGAGCCGTTCGACAGCGATGGCATCCACGTTATTCCGGTGTCCCTGAGCGCACTCGAGATCGAGAACTACTACGAAGGCTTCTCCAACGACACCCTGTGGCCGCTGTATCACGACGTGATTGCACCCCCCAGCTACCACCGGGAGTGGTGGGAGAGCTACGTCGAGGTCAACCAGCGGTTCGCGGATGCCGCGGCAGAGGCGAGTTCCACCGGTGCCGTCGTCTGGGTCCAGGATTATCAGCTCCAGCTTGTACCGAAGCTCCTTCGCGAGATCCGTCCCGATCTCACCATCGGGTTTTTCAACCACATCCCCTTTCCGCCCTATGGCATCTATTCCCAGCTGCCCTGGCGAACGCAGATCATCGAGGGACTGCTCGGAGCCGACGTTATTGGCTTCCAGCGCGTGGCGGACGCGAGCAATTTCCAGCGCGCGGTCCGTCGGCTGAAGGGCTACGGCACCAAGGGGTATCAGGTGGAAGTGCCTCTCGTCGACGGGTCTCCCGGGGTGCGGGTCTTCGGCGAGATCAAGCGCCAGGGCTCGTTCCGCACCGTTGTCGCCCGCGCGTTCCCCATTTCAATCGACAGCGCGAGTTTCGAAGCACTCGCACGCACCCCCGCCGCGCAGGAGCGCGCTAAGCAGATCCGCGCCGAACTCGGCAACCCGCGCACCGTGATG